>JAYVKY010000194.1:0-8348 GCA_043767965.1 Pseudobdellovibrionaceae bacterium | reverse complement strand
GGCCGTGTCGCTGCGTTTGAAATTTTAAAAGGCACCAAAGCCGTCGCAAACTTAATTCGTGAAGGCAAAAATCACCAAATTCCTTCAATGATGCAAACTGGGGCAGCGCAGGGCATGGTACTTTATGAAAAATATGTCGAAGACCTCGTTAAACGCGGACTTGTTAGCGCTCTTGATGCCAGAATATTTCTAGGTAAAGATGATACGGCAGGGTTTAAAGCGGCTTAAGCATACTTGTTGAAAAGAAATTTTTTTAACATTAATATTTTTAGATGAATTTAGAAAATTTATCTGAAAAAAATTTAGCTTCATATATTGATCATACCTTACTAAAGCCTGAGGTAACAAAACAACAAATCAGAAAACTGTGCGAAGAGGCACTAGAACATCATTTTTTTGCTGTTTGTGTGAATTCAGGAATGATTTCAACATGCCGCGAGGTTTTAAGGTCTTCAAAAGTGCAAATCGCTAGCGTTGTGGGGTTTCCGCTTGGCGCCAATGATTCAGCAACAAAAGCGTTTGAAACAAATCGAGCTATCAACCTAGGCGCCACAGAAATTGATATGGTTTTAAATATTGGTGCACTTAAGGCGAATGAGTATAGTTTTGTCGAAAGAGACATTTTTGATGTCGTTCGCTCTGCCGAAGGTAAAATTGTAAAAGTGATTTTAGAAACCGCACTGTTGACAGAGGAAGAAAAAAAGAAAGCTTGTGAAATTTCTGTAAAAGCAGGCGCACATTTTGTAAAAACGTCAACAGGCTTTGGTGGCGGTGGTGCTACTGTTGCAGATATTGAGTTGATGAAGTCGGTCGTTGGTGTAAGTGCGAAAATCAAAGCCAGCGGCGGCATTCGCGACTTTGAAACAGCAAAAAAATTAATTCAAGCCGGCGCCTCGCGTCTGGGCACAAGTTCAGGTATTGCTTTGATTAGGGGCCGCTCCGTCGAGGGTGGTTATTAAATGTTAGCGACTGAAATTATTAAGAAAAAAAGAAATTCAATGGTTCTTTCGGATGAAGAAATAAAATTTTTTATCAATGGTTATACAAACAATGAAGTCCCTGACTATCAGATGTCAGCCCTTTTGATGGCTATTTACTTCCAAGGAATGAATGCCGAAGAAACCCTGTCTTTAACCAAAACAATGTTGCATTCAGGAATTGTTGTAGATACTTCTACAATTTCTGGTTTTAAAGTTGATAAGCACTCAACGGGGGGTGTCGGTGATAAAACAAGTCTGATTCTGGGGCCCATTGTCGCAGGCTGCGGAGTCTCTGTGCCAATGATTTCTGGCCGCGGACTGGGGCATACCGGCGGCACACTTGATAAGCTTGAATCAATTCCAGGATTTAATACTCAACAAAGTTTAGAAAAATTTATTCAAATCACTAAAAAAATTGGAACATGTTTCATTGGACAAACTGCAGAGATCTGCCCGGCCGATAAAAAAATATATGCCCTGCGTGATGTCACGGCGACTGTTGAAAGCTTGCCGCTGATTTGCGCCAGCATTATGTCAAAAAAATTAGCCGAAGGCATAGATGGCTTGGTTTTGGATGTTAAATTTGGCTCGGGAGCATTTATGAAAACTCCCGAAAACGCAGAAGAGCTCGCTATAAATTTAATGACTATAGGCAAGAGTTACGGAAAAAAAGTAGTCTCGCTTTTGACTTCGATGGATCAACCGCTGGGTCGATTTTCAGGCAATGCTTGGGAAATTTATGAATGCCTCGAGATTATGAAAAATAAACAATATATATCAACTGATGGTTATGATCTTTACGCTGATACGCGCGAATTGTCATTACAGCTTTCAGCCCAGATGATTCATTTGTCAGGAAAAACAAAAACGATTTTAGAGGCTTACAAAATGGCTGAAGGCTGTTTGGTTTCCGGCTGTGCCTTGAAAATATTTACAGAAATGTGTGCTCTTCAGGGCGGTGATGTTGAAAAACTCGTTCTATCAAAAAAATCTTTTGATGTTCATTCAAGGGATTTCGGCTATGTAAAATCTTTTGATGTTGAGCAAATCGGTATCGCAGGAATTTTAATTCATGCTGGTCGACAAATCACTTCTGATAAAATAAACCCCACTTCGGGAATTGAATTTCATAAAAAAATTGGCGATGCTATCAAGGAAAATGAAAAAATATTTACAATTCACGGTGACGAGCCGGAATTATTTTCGTATGCAGAGAAACGACTTAGTGCCTGTTATGAAATTAGCTTGCATAAACCAGCGCCACACGTTTTGATTAATAAAATGTTGGAGTAACATCATGACAATTCAAAAGCTGACCGAGACCGCAGAGTTCATTAAATTAAATTCGAAAATCAAACCGCGCATCGGAATTATTTTGGGCTCTGGCTTGGGCCATTTCGTTCAACATATGACTGTTGAGGCCACAATTCCTTTTCATCAAATTCCCCATTTTATTCCACCGACAGTTGAGGGCCATTCTGGAAATTTAATCATGGGCACCATTAATGATGTGCCTATAGTAGTTTTACAAGGGCGACTTCATTATTATGAGGGTCACTCGATGGACGTAGTTGCTTACCCGACGCGAACCATGGCGACGCTGGGTATTGAAATTTTGATCGTCACAAATTCGGCCGGCGGATACGGTGATGGAATGAATGCCGGGGACTTTATGATTATTGAAGATCACATTAATATGATGGGTACAAATCCATTAATGGGCCCTAACATCAAAGAACTGGGCCCCCGCTTTCCGGATATGACGAAAGCCTATGACCCTGATTTAATTCAAATCGCTGAAAAGATTTTTCGCGCTCAAAAAATATTTTTTCATAAAGGTGTTTATGTTGGCGTTACTGGACCGACTTACGAAACGCCATCAGAAATCAAAGTTTTTAAAGCCATGGGTGGCAAGGCCGTTGGCATGTCGACAGTGCCCGAGGTGATCGCTGCAAACCATATGGGCCTTCGCGTAGCGGCCATCAGCTGTATCACAAATTTGGCTGCTGGAATTTCAGAAAATAAATTAACCCATTCCGAGGTCACTGAAACAGCAAAGCGTGTCGAACAAAAATTTTGCAGTTTTTTAAAAGAGTACGTCATTAAGATCTAATCTATAATATTAAGTGCTATAACTAACCAAATAGTGCCGGACCATTTCCGGACTTATTTAGTCTGGTTTTTAACCGATAAGTTTTCTGAGCCGTCATCAGATATGACCCACCTTCTGATGCTGCCAGAAAGCTATCATGCTGATTACAACGTTTCAAAAGCTTATCCTGCCTGTTATTGGTCTAGTTTTTTTGTCGGCCTGTGGCAGTGGAAAAACTGCCAATAGTGTGACTTCGCAAAATCATCTTGAGGCCTGTTTGGCGACAGCACTTTCCAATCGCTATATAGTACAATGGGAAGACGGCACCTACACCGTTGAATACGGAAAGTCCGACGAAGATTTTAAAATAAATTTTACTGAAAAAAAGCTGGCCTTAATTAAACATGTCGATCGTGATCATTATATAAAATTAAAAATTAGAAATACCAACATTGATGGTGAAAATTCTATTGTGGGTTTAACTGGTTTAAACTGGGGGCCAGAAAAAATTGAAGCGGCCGCAGTTTGGGCTCAGGGTTTTCGCGGGGAAAATGTTTTAGTGGGTGTTGTTGATGGAATGGTGGATGCGTCTCATTTACAATTGGCACCAAATATTTCATCGGTTCAACAGTTTAATTCCGAAGTAAATGATCCTATTTTAAATAAGCATGGCACTCATGTTGCGGGTATTATTGCTGCAGATCCTGAGAAGGGGCCAGTGCAAGGCGTAGCGCCCAAGGCAAAAATTATTGCTGGCCAGTTTATCGCTAATGATGGCGGCGGGTCGTTAGGGGATGCCATTATTGCTATGAACTCGGTTGCAAATCGCGGCGCCAAAATTATTAACATGAGTTGGGGTGGGGCGCCGTGTGTAGAAAATTTAAAATCTGCGATGGAAGAGCTTTCTACTCGTGGAATAGTGTTGGTCACGGCGGCAGGCAATGAAGGCCTCAATTCTGACTATTCGCCGTCTTACCCCGCAGCATTTGCTATTGCAAATCAGATTAATGTCGCGGCAACAACCGTCGATGACTTTATGATTCATTTTTCAAATCGCGGTTATCGCACTGTAAACATTGGCGCCCCGGGCGTCGGGATTTTTTCAACAATTCCAGGAAACCAAACAGAATCCCTTGATGGAACTAGCATGTCTGCGCCCATGGTTTCAGGGGTCGCCGCATTATTATTTAGTGCCAGACCACTAGCAACAGCTTGGCAAATTAAAGAGGCCATTTTGAATTCGGTTGATGTTGGATCATTCGAACTGCAAGTCAGCAGCCGAGGACGAATTAATGCACGAAAAGCTTTAGACGAGCTTAGAAAAATATTACCTTAAGCGTGACTCAATATTTTATTTTCATTCGCCAAGGCTTCTGAATTTAAAAATCAAAGGCCATGGTTACAAGATCTGATGATAGCGCTAATGTTGTCATGAAAATTATTGAGGCGAATGGTGAGACTAAAGAAGGATCGTTATCTATTCAGCGCAAAAAAACAAAGTCATCACATTTCACACTTATTCGCCTGATTAAGCCGCGCGACTTGAAAGGCACGGCCCTTTTAAGACAAATTGAAAATGGCAACGAACAACAATGGATTTATTTGCCAGCCAGAATTGAATACTATAGCGCTAAAAATCAAATTTTAAAACGTGTTGAGTTTAATCAATATCAAAACTTCAATGCTATTCAGCGCGCTCAGTCAATAAAGATTAAAAATTTAGTAAATAAAAGAGGCACAGATTTAACTCTTTCAAATATAAAATCAAATATCGGCCTTTCGGACGACATCTTCTCGCAGCGCGCTCTAACAAAAGAGTAATTTGTTGAGGCTCTTAGCTTAAATATGATAAATTAACATTCTTATTCGTAAGGTTTTTTACGAGTGACTTTACGAATGAATGCGAAAGGTTTTTCATGCGATATTATATTTCAGATCTTAAGAGCTTTGTCGGCGAAACAATTCAATTAAAGGGTTGGGCCTATCAGACGAGATCATCAGGAAAAGTAAAGTTTTTAGAGCTTCGTGACGGCACCGGAATTGTTCCGTGTGTGTTCTTCGCTAAAGACTGCGGTGAAGAAACATTTAATGCTTTCGATCAAATCACACAAGAGACTTCTTTGGCTGTCACAGGCACTGTTCGCAAACATCCAAAACTTGAAAATGTTTTTGAAATTGGTGTGCAAAATTTTACAATTATCGGAAAATCGGAAAACTACCCTATTACCCCAAAAGAACATGGCACAGATTTTTTAATGGAAAATCGTCATTTGTGGATTCGTTCAAAACGTCAGCATGCAATATTGAAAATTCGTCACGAAATCGTTATGGCTACGCGTGATTTCTTTGATGGCCGCGGCTTTACTTTAACTGATGCTCCGATTTTAACTCCTGCAGCTTGTGAGGGCACATCGAATTTATTCGAAACAAAGTTTTTTGATGACAAAATGTATTTATCTCAATCTGGCCAATTATACATGGAGGCAACGGCGCGCGCTTTTGGAAAAGTTTATTGCTTCGGTCCAACTTTTCGAGCTGAAAAGTCAAAGACGCGCAGGCACCTTATTGAATTTTGGATGATTGAGCCCGAAGTTGCTTTCAACGACATGTATGACAATATGGATTTGGCCGAGGCCTATACAGAACATATTGTTCAGCGTGTATTAAAAAATCGTTCGGAAGAATTAAAAATTTTAGAACGCGATACTTCAAAACTTGAATGTATTAAGGGGAAGTTCCCAAGACTTCATTATAAAGAGGCTTGTGATATTATCAAAAAACAAAATTCTGAATTTAACATTGGTGATGATTTCGGTGCTCCTGACGAAACAATTATTTCTTCACAATTTGATAAGCCTGTATTTGTACATCATTACCCGCAAGCAATTAAAGCTTTTTATATGAAAGAAGATCCTGCCGAGCTAGGGTATGCAATGGGTTGTGATTTATTAGCCACTGAGGGCTACGGCGAAATTATTGGCGGTGGTCAGCGCGAAGAAAGTGTTGAAACATTAATTCGCAAAATTAAAGAACACGGTTTAGATCAGAAAGATTTCGAATGGTATTTGGATATCCGCAGGTACGGAGGCATCCCGAGTTCTGGATTTGGCCTTGGTCTTGAGCGTGCCGTCGCTTGGATTTGTGGGCTGCCGCACATTCGAGAAACTGGAGCATTCCCAAGGCTGTATGGAAGAGCATATCCGTAAACAACGTTTGCAGCATGCAAGGCTCGACTGTGAGCGACGCGAACAGAATGCAGAGCTCGACTGAAATTATTTTTAGATTGGAAACCTATGACTGAATTAATGAAATTAAAAATCGAAGAATTGGAAAAAAGAAACGATCTGGCACTGGCTGGTGGCGGATCAGATAAAATTGCAAAGCATAAACAGGGCGGAAGGCTTTCGGCGCGCGAGCGTATTGATGTTTTATTAGACCCTGGAAGTTTTGTTGAAATGGATCGTTTTGTGACCCATCGTTGTACAAACTTTGGAATGGAAAAATCAAAACCTTTGGGCGATGGAATTGTCACGGGATACGGCCGCATCAATGGGAAATTAATTTATGTCTCTTCACAGGATTTCACCGTTACCGGTGGATCAATGTCCCGAACGCAAGCAAATAAAATTTGTAAGGTGATGGATTTGGCTTTAAAAAATGGTGCCCCGTTTATTTCAATTAACGATTCTGGCGGCGCCAGAATTCAAGAGGGCATTGAATCATTGGGTGGCTACGCAGATATTTTTACAAGAAATGTTCTTGGTTCGGGCGTGATTCCACAAATTACTGCGATTATGGGTCCGTGCGCCGGCGGTGCTGTTTATTCTCCGTCAATTACAGATTTTGTTTTTATGGTTGAAAACACAAGCTATATGTTTGTTACTGGCCCTGATGTCATCAAGGCCGTGACACATGAAGAAGTCACCAAAGAAGAGCTTGGCGGCGCCTCGACGCATTCTCAAAAATCAGGGGTCGCACATTTTACAGCGCTTGATGATAAACATTGCTTATTGTTAATCCGCGAATTGATGAATTTTTTACCGACAAATAATTTGGATGACACTTTAACCTTGGCCAGTAAAGACAACCCGGATCGTTTGACTGAAAAAATAAATGATATTATCCCAGATAGTCCTAAAAAACCTTATGATATGTTGCAAATAATTTCGGAAGCTGTTGATGAGGGTTATTTTTTAGAAGTTCATAAAAATTTTGCCGGAAATATTATTGTTGGTTTTGCAAGATTCAACGGAAGACCTGTTGGTATCGTTGCGAACCAGCCACAGGTTCTTGCGGGTTGTTTAAATATTGAGGCCTCTAGAAAAGCTGCAAGATTTATTCGTTTTTGTGATGCTTTTAATATCCCGATTGTGTCATTTGTTGATGTTCCGGGATTTTTACCGGGTAAAGATCAAGAATGGAATGGCATTATTACCCACGGCGCAAAATTACTGTACGCATATGCCGAAGCCACGGTTCCAAAAGTTACGTTAATTACTCGCAAGGCCTATGGTGGTGCATATATTGTTATGGGTTCAAAACTTTTACGAAGCGATGTGAACCTTGCTTATCCAACTGCGGAAATTGCAGTGATGGGCGCCGAAGGCGCTGTAAATATTATTCAACGTGAAGCCATCGCCAAAGCTAAAGACCCGTCCGCCGAGCGAGCGCGCTTAACAGCGGAATATGAAAATATGTTTAGTAATCCGTATGTCTCTGCCGAGCTGGGTTACACAGATGAGGTTATTGAGCCTGCATTGACACGAAAAAGAATTATAGATTCGCTTGAAATGTTACGAAATAAGCGTGACGTAAATCCACCTAAAAAACATGGAAATATTCCACTCTAATTGAAAGAAGAAATTAAAAATGGCACAACCCCCTTTTAAAAAAATTCTGATTGCAAATCGTGGCGAGATCGCGATTCGCATCACGCGCGCTTGCCGAGAGTTGGGAATTTCATCAGTTGCTGTATTCAGTGATGCCGATCGAGACAGTCTGCATGTGTTTCTGGCTGATGAGGCCTATCATATTGGCCCATCGCCCTCGAAAGAGAGTTATTTAAATTACAAAAAAATTTTAGAAGTCGCAAAAACTGCAGGTGTTGATGCTATTCATCCTGGTTATGGTTTTTTATCTGAGAATGCAATTTTTGTTAGAGCCTGCAAAGAGGCTGGCATTACATTCATCGGGCCGACTGCAGAAAATATGGAAGCCATGGGTGATAAACTATCTGCTAAGGCCCTTATGAAAAAAGCGGGTGTACCGCTTGTTCC
>JAYVKY010000193.1:0-2473 GCA_043767965.1 Pseudobdellovibrionaceae bacterium | reverse complement strand
CATTTGGATAAATCCATCAGAAACAATCAATGGAATTGATGATGATCATAATGGCTATATTGATGATGTGTATGGTTGGAATTTTCCAGCTCATAATTCAAATCCGATTTCGACAATCAATTCGAATCACGGTACACACGTTGCCGGAATCATTGGCGCCACAGGAAACAGCATCTTTGGATTAGCTCCCAACGTGAAATTGATGGCTTTAAAATTTATTGGTGAAAATGGGGCCGGATCCACATCAGATGCTATTCGAGGAATTGATTATGCCATTGAAAAAAAAGTATTTGCAATTAATAACAGTTGGGGATCAACAGGAAAGTCTGTGGCTTTATCTGAAGCCATTACGCGTGCTGAAAAAGCTGGTATTCTGTTTGTTGTCGCCGCCGGAAATGGAAATAATGGAATTGGTTTTAATATCGACGAAAAAAGTTGGTATCCTGCTTCTTATGAAAATTCAAATATTATTTCGGTCGCAGCCACAAATACAATAGACATGCTCACACCGTTTTCAAATTTTGGAAAACAACTTGTCGATGTCGCAGCACCTGGACTTTTAATTCTGTCAACAGTCAGTAATCAAGGTTATGTACGAATGAGCGGAACTTCAATGGCAACACCGTTCGTAACAGGAATTGCTGTCTTGATTAAGGCCGCAAATCCTGCTCTGACATATACAGAAGTAATTCGTTTAATTGAAAATTCAGTTGATCATTTTGATAGTATGATTGATAAAGTCGCCTCAGCAGGACGAGTCAACGCGTTCAGTGCAGTTCGAGAAGCCAACGGAATGCGGAGTGCTTTAGGAAAAACAGAAAATGATTGTAAGTAGTTTAGCAATCCAATTAGTAATAACTCAGATTTTTTCAAAAACGTTGTTTCCCAAGAATTAATGTTCTTTTTATATTTAAAATTTTTATTGGCGAAGGTTTGTCATTTGCATGAAATACGGCGCCATCATGTAGTAAAGCTATGATTTCAACTGCTGTGGCTTTAGGGAAAGCGCTCCAAATCAAAGCTGCAGCTGCGGATACAATACCCGCAGAAAAACTTGTTCCCGAAGCTGACTTGCTTAAGTCCCAACCCGAGTTAGAAAAAATAATTGGTATCCCTTCACCTGGAGCAAAAAGACTGACTGTGTTTCCGTAACCACTAAAAATCGATCGATGGCCATACTGATCTGAAGATCCAACGTTAATAATATTCGGATAATTAAACGATGTGGGTGTAACTTGGTTTATAACGACATCGATGGGCTCGTTTCCAGATGCATTCACAAAGATTATATTTTCTTTGCTCCAATTATCAAACGAATTTTTTAACAAAACAGAACAGTGAATCGTCCAACTGTTATTTATAATTTGAACACGCCTGGAAAGTGCATATGAAATTGCCTGCTCTGCATGAAACTCTGTCGCATTAGATTCAGTCATAAAATCGACAACCAAGATTTGGGCTTTGGGTGCAGTGCCAAACTTGGACTTTCTGGGTCGCCGACGATTAAACCAGCGATCGCAGTTCCGTGCCCAACCTCGTCTTCAGACTTTTGTTGATTCGAAATAAAATTCCAACCATATATATCATCAATAAAACCGTTATCATCATCATCCAAATTATTAATTCCGTCGTGTTCTTTTTGATTGACGACCAAATGTGAACGAAGATGGGGGTGACCTATGTCAACGCCGGCATCGACGACGGCGATTTGAATTCCCTGCCCAAAATATCCATTTTTCCAAGCCGCTTCAGTTTCTATCATATCTCTAAAAAAATAATTCATATTCAGGGATGAACTGTTATTTACAACAGATATTTTTTGTTTTTTAGATCTGTAATTCGGTTCGATAAAAATCAATTGATCAGAATTTGCTTCAATGTATTTTTTGGTGTCCAAAGTATGAACCAAAGTTGGTTTCAAATTTTTCCAGTGAACTATGTATTCATCAACGACTTTATTGTTCTGACAAGTCTTCCCGTCAGATTTAATAAATTGTCGGCTATTTTTTACGCAACTGAAACAAAAAGTAAATAATATAATAAATAAATGCAATTGGCGTCCAAATTTCATTTATTTGTTCCATTTATATTTAAAGGCATAATTTTAATTCTTCGCGTAAGGGTGATTGCATCAGTGATTTTATATCTGCCACTGAAAGCACATTTTGAGTTACACCCGCTCCATCGACTGAGGCACTTTTGATTTTATTCAAAAAAGAGACTTCGATTTCATACTTTTCTGGCAATTCACTAGGCTGATTTCCCCAAGCAATCAATTTTGTCACTTCGAAATTCAGATGGTTTTTTGTTAAACAAAGAGGGTCAAATGTTGTGTATTTTACGACAAATTTTAAATTTCTCTCGGACAAATAAGTCACATCATATTCGTAGGGTTGAATCCGTTTAAACAAGGCTCGCTTTTTGTCGTTTGATACACTTTGATCAAATTGATCCATCAGGATAAATTTAAGAT
>JAYVKY010000192.1:0-3443 GCA_043767965.1 Pseudobdellovibrionaceae bacterium | reverse complement strand
CCCGGATTTTTTGATAAATATTCTGAAACAAAAATTTGACGACGTTGCAATTGATCACAGGCATCCCAAAAGTTATTTTCTTGTTTTTGATTTGCATTCGAAGCCGCAATACAAGCTGTTTTGGCTTGTCTGATTTCTTCGTTAAAGTCGTCTCGGATTTCTTTTAATTTTTGAATTAAGGTGTCGTTCATTTCACCTTTGATAAACGAATCTGACAAATCTTTATTCCCGAATTTTAAAATGCCATCAATAAATGATTTTGTGGCTTCAAGATTTTCCCCTTGGTCTTTTTTTAATTGTTCTTTAATTTTTGCATCATCCATGGCCAGGTTGTCTGTATCGTAACGACCTTGGCGTTTTGCTGGATCTTTTAAGAATTGAACCTTTGAACCCAAATGATTGTCGCATTCACAAGGGCCTTCATAGTGTGTAGCGATCTGAAAATCAGCATTGGTTCCAGGTTTAATACACTTGGCTTTTCCGTTGGGAGTTCCGAAAACCAATGGATTACAGGCAATTTCACCACCCGTGCAATAGGCCGCTGCGGCTGAATATAATTCGCTACCACGATAAGAACCTTTAATTTTTTTATGATCACAAACGCTACCAGAATATTCAGTGACGTAACCCGCAATAAGACAGGCTTTTCCTTGTGAAAAGCCTGCTTCCGATTCAGCAACCGCAGAATTTTCGTCTGAAAGGCTTGCTTTTTTGGCTCTATTTTTTGCTGCGGCTTCGGCATTAGCTAATAATAATTTAAAAAATTGTTCATAGTAATCATTTGAAGATGTTTTTTTAGTCTGTTTATTTTTTTGAATTTCAAATAGCACAGATCTTGAATCGTTCCATAATAAACGCATATTTATAAGGTAACCCGCTCGCTGCTGCGGCGTCATTGCCTTCCATGTTGCTTTTGAAACAGCGGGGTAACCATTAAAGCTGGTTTTCTGGCTTGTTTTTTGAGTCGTCTCGACTTGTTTTCTAAAAATTGCATCATGATTATAAAGTCGTAAAAACATATCTTTAAAATTAACAATATCTACTTCTGATAAAATTGTATTATTTAATTTTACGTACTTTTCTGAATCACCATAGACTTGTAAATTAACCAGTTCACCGTCTTTTGAAATACGCACTGACGGGATTTCTTGACCCGATGAATTTTTTGCACTGGTCACTTCGAACTGGGGCATCACATAATCAGCATTTGCTGCAATAAATTTTTCAAGTTGCACTTGAATACGTTCGGGATACATAGATTTATTTTTTTTATAAAATTCACCAAATGTTGTTTTTTTATTTAAACCTAATTGTATAATAGCACTTTGTACTTGGGCTTTTGAAATCAATGTCTGATCATTTTGCGCAGCCTGCCCTTGTGTCACTGGCCACATCGCCATCGTAAAAACAGAAGTGGTTGTTAACAACCACTTCGAAAATTTCTGAATTTTTTGTAATAGACACACTGACTTCATATTGACCTCGATTGAAAAATAACTACTTCGTGGTTTTCCCTGGAACACCACCGCTGCATGGCGGGTTCGCGCATGTTGGCGAACCCGTTCCGCCCTCTGATGGTGGAGCTTTACATTCACAAGCGGCTGGATTTAGTATCGCCGGAAGTGTACAGACTTTCGTACATACTGGTGGTGGTGCTACACAATTCGGATAATTTCCAGTATATCCCTGTGGGCATATCGGTACAACCGGTGGTGGTAACACGGGCGGCACAACGGGTGGCTGCACCACTGGGGGTTGCTCTGTTGGTGGGGATTGAGTCGTCACAGGAGTCGGCGGCTGTATAACCGGAGCCGTTACCGCAGCTGGAGCTTTTGAGCCTTTATTACGACTCAGTAGCGCGATAATTCCAATAACAGCAGCCCCACCCAGAATCCACGGTAACCAATTTGTTTTACTTTTACATTCATAACCCAGATCATCACGGGCCGCTTTTGAATTAAACATTTTTGTAAAAAATCCGGCTTCTTTTTTGACTGGCGGAGCTTTTGTGTCTGGGCAATTACAATCTTGATCTAGACCTGAAACATTTGGATATAGTTTATCACAAGCTTTTGGGTCTTCGATTTTAACATTTCCCTCGCAATATGTTGGCAGATCGTTACACGAAGGAAATCTTGCTTTACCAGAACCATCCATCGATTTTTTGGCAGCACATTCACATTGTTTACCATCAGTTGTTGGTGTTGAACCCGCAGGGCAACTGACTGGCGGTGCAGTTCAACCTTCACTGGTGGCACCACCGGATCAGCGCAAACGACTTTAATAGGCTCGGTCGGTTTTGTGGGCTCAACGATGGTTCCGATTGGATTTTCTTCACACTTTTCACATTTTAATTGAGCGATCATCTCTTTTGAAAATAACCATCGACGATGCAATTGTTCACAAGCATCGCGGTAATTAATTTCATGCTTTTGAGTGCCCTCAACTTTTAAATCAGCCGTACAAGCCGACATAGATTCAGTAATATTTTTGTCAAAGGCCGCTTGAATATCTAAAATTTCAGCCTCAAGCCCCGGCGCCATCTTGCCATTTTTAAGGCTTTCATACAGTTCATTTTTACCTTTAAATTTCAACATGCCCAGCATATAATTTTTTGTTAAATTAAAGCCTTCGCTAGCTTGGTCTTCACGAACTTTTGCTTTAACAGCTTCGATATCTAAAGTTGATAAATCTTGACCCAAATTATTTTTTGGATTTTTATTTTGATCTTTTTCATTTCTTAAGGGGTCTTGATTAATAAAAGTATTACTTAAACGCGCTTTCAAATCACAAGTTCCATAAAAATGTGTTCCTGACTGAAAGGCTTCGTCCGCCGGAGACGCTGAACAAAAAGCTTCTCCATTGCCATCAAAACTGTAAACTAACGGATTACACGGATAGGACCCTTTGCAATGACTGATTGCTTTTTGATATACAGGCGTCTGATATTTTTCATCCTTTAAAATTTCATCCAAATCACAGGCTAATTTATTTGTCACTTTTGAAATTTTATAAGAATTTTTAGAGGCGACAAAACCCTGGTTAATACAATGCTCGCCAGTAAACTTTTGACCAGCGGCACAGGCATCGGCCCCGATTAAAAACTGCCAAGCAGCCCAGGCTTTATTTGAATTTAAGTAATCAAATGCAGACGTTTTTTTATTCTTTTTATCTGAAGCTGCTTTTGCGTTTAAAACAGCAGCGGCTTTTTCATTTAATAGACGCATTTCAACAATATATGAAACACGTTGTTTCATGGTCATGGCCGACCAGACCCGTTTTGTTAAACGTGGAAGTCCTGTAAAATCTTTGAATGGATATTTAAATTCTGTTTCGATTTTTTTGTTATTCAGGGCAATTTTTTGATCAGCATCTTTTTTTAATTTAGTGTCTGCAGCCATTAATTTTTGAATCATTTTTTGTGGTAATTGTGTGTCTTTTTC
>JAYVKY010000191.1:0-6925 GCA_043767965.1 Pseudobdellovibrionaceae bacterium | reverse complement strand
CGATCTGTCTTAGTGGCAGTTTCATTATATTTAGTTGTGGATTGTATGGATTATCATTTTTTGTACCCACAAAAAATTTATTAATCGCTGGACTATTGCCTTTTATTCCTGGTGATCTTGTTAAAACAATACTCGCAAGTTGGATTTCTTATAAGGCGAGAAAAACGCTCGCTAAATAATGACATTTCTTTGGATTTTTTGACAAATCTGCGACAAGCTGTATTCATGTACGTCGATGCACATTCACATTGGGCTGATCCCCGAATTTTAGATTCTGAAATACCTGAATTATTAAAAAAATCAGCGCAACATAATATTTCGATATTTTTACAGGGTGGAATTAATCCCAACGATTGGCAAAAACAAATTGATTTAAAAAATAAATTTCCCAATCATTTTTTATTATCATTTGGGTTGCATCCGTATTTTATTGCTGAAAATGAAACCGACGTGTGTGAATCAGCGATGGATGAATTAGCTACGCAGACACATCAGTGTATCGCTTTGGGTGAAACGGGCTTGGATTTTCGTGACAAGTATTTAACAGGCGATGAAGAAACTCAAAAAGAGAAACAGATTACTTTTTTTGAAAACCATATTGCCTTGTCAAAGGTGACAAATAAACCTTTGGTCATGCATGTCGTGCACGCCCACGCGGAAGCCATTCATATTTTAAAAACGTGGGACCCACCCAAGTGTGGTGGTTTCGTTCATGCTTTTAATGGCAGTTTTGAAATAGCCAGTGAATATTTGAAAATGAATTTTTTGATTTCAGTCGGTGGTGCACTGACCTACGAGAAAAATTCGAAACTGCGGACTGCTGTTAAAAATATACCCTTAAGTCAGCTTTTAATCGAGTCAGACTCGCCGGATCAGGCTCCATCAGGTTGGCGCGGGCTTAACGATTCCTCAAGCTTATGGCAAATTGCTGATGAAATCGCCAAAATCAAAGAAATTTCACCAGAGTTCGCCTTAGAAACAACAACTTCAAACTTTAAAAGACTATTCAAAATGTAAGTGATTTGTTATGTTTCGTCCGCATGCAAACACAAATAAATCCACCAGAATCTAATCCTGTAAAACCGTTCGAAATTAAAGAAGACAATTACACCCTTCACCGCAGATTTGACCGTATGGGTCGGTTAGTGGGTGATGAAAAAATGAAAAAATTATTTAATTCACATGTGATGATTATAGGCCTGGGCGGAGTCGGTTCTTGGGCCGCGGAAAGTATCGCGCGTTCGGGGGTTGGACAAGTTACACTGATTGATTTCGACGAAATTTGTATTACAAATGCAAATCGTCAATTACATGCATTGCAAGGCCTTGTCGGTCAAAAAAAATCAGAAGTTATGTGCGCACGTCTACAAAAAATCAACCCACAAGCCAAAGTCAAATCCCTTCCGATGTTTTACAATAAAGAGACTTCAGTTGAAATCTTGTCACACAAACCAGATTATATTGTTGATTGCATTGATAATTTAACGGCAAAAACATTTTTATTAAATGAATGTCGTTCGCAAAATATCAAAGTTATTACCAGCGGTGGAGCCTCAGCAAAAATGGACCCTACACGAATTCAAATCACCGATCTGGCAAAAACTGTGGTGGATCCAATGGCGCACACAGTGCGAAAAATTTTAAGACAAGAATATAATTTTCCACGGGATAAATTTTTTAATATTCCGTGTGTATTTTCAGATGAAATCCCTATGGAGCCTGTTGAATTAAATTATGATCAGGGACAGGGATTTAGGTGCGTTTGCCCCCAGGGTGAAAATAATCTGCACGGATGCCTGCATCGCAGTGTTATTTACGGAACAGCCAGTTTCGTCACAGGTGCATTCGGGCTTGCGATGGCCTCGTGGGTTGTTCGACAAATCACTGAAATTCAGATTAAAACTGCATGAGCTTGATTATTTTCTTCGGCATGGCCGCATGTATTTTTATTTTAGGTGTGATTGTGATTTCAGTCACAGTTTATCAATGGGTTCAGTTATATAAAGAAAATAAAGCAAAAAAAATAACATAAAAAACACAAACAACAAGGGACAGCTCTATGACAATTACTAATTTTATCGATCACCATTACAGACACTTTAACGCAGCAGCTTTAAAAGACGGCGCCGTTGGTTATAAGAAACACATCGATGAGGGTGGTTTAATGCTAGTAACACTTGCCGGTGCGATGAGTTCTGCAGAGTTGGGTTTGTCTTTAGCTGAAATGATTCGACAAGATAAAGTCCATGCGATTTCGTGCACAGGTGCAAATCTTGAAGAAGATGTTTATAATTTAGTGGCCCATGATCATTACGTCAGAATTCCAAATTACCGTGATTTGACTCCGGCAGATGAGCAAAAATTATTAGAAAAACATTTAAATCGTGTCACAGACACCTGCATCCCCGAAGAAGAAGCCATTCGTCGAATTGAAAAGGCAATTTTGAAATTCTGGAAAGAGGCCGAAGACAAAGGTGAAAGTTATTTTCCACATGAATTTATGTATAAAATATTACTTTCAGGGGAATTAAAACAATATTATCAAATCGATCCAAAAAATTCTTGGCTGTTGGCGGCTGCAGAAAAAAATCTGCCGATGGTTGTGCCAGGGTGGGAAGATTCAACAACAGGTAATATTTTTACAGGGCATTTAATTAAAGGTGATCTTAAAAATCCGCACACTGTTAAATCAGGAATTCAGTACATGATGACGTGGGCTGATTGGTACATGAAAACAGCCACAAAAAAGAAAGTCGGATTTTTTCAAATTGGCGGCGGTATTGCGGGTGATTTCCCAATTTGTGTTGTGCCGATGTTATCGCAAGATTTAGGTCATGATGATGTTCCGTTATGGAGTTATTTTTGCCAAATCAGTGATTCAACAACGTCATATGGATCATATTCAGGTGCGGTGCCGAATGAAAAAATCACTTGGGGAAAACTTGCGATCGACACGCCAAAATATATTGTCGAAAGCGATGCTTCGATTGTGGCGCCGTTGATGTTTTATTACGTTCTTGGATTATAAGATACCGTTCTAAAGTTTGCGGGATGAATGTTCCAAAATTTAGCTTCTTACTTTTTATCGGGATGCTTGTTAAAATTTTTCGCATCACAGGCTGAATGTTTAATTTTAACTGCGCCAAATAAATTTCTGGAATCAATTTTTCCTGATAAAAATAAATACCGATCAATATCGCAACGAACGTTTACATCGACTAAATTAAATTCCATCATCAAATTGCTGGCTGTGTGTTTTTTAACATGGTCTTTGATTTCAGAATCAAAGTCATCTTTGAAATCTTTCACAAAAAACGTTTTCGTAGGTTTTGCTTTGCCAAAACCAAATTCCAGTGTGGCTAGGTTAATTTTTGATGTATCTACATCTTTATCATCAAATAATATGATTTGAATTTTGTCTTTGTCTAATGGCGAAATTTCAAGCTCAGCATCAGCGTCATTTTTACCGAACCATTTTTTAGCATTTGATTTTTTAATGCGTAATTTGACATCGACTTGGTTTGGCGGCAATGGCCCAGTCGTTGCCAAAGTTACATCGCTTTCGAATCCGTCTTGAAAAAAACCTGGGCAAGAAAAATCTGCTTCGTCTTCGCTGTCGCCGGGGTTGTCGGCGATCACTGTTGGCAGACTATTTGGCATACCAACAGCATAAAATTTTATAATACCTGGGTGATTAGGTGATGTGAATTCGAAACCAGATAAACTTGCGCCTGGCAAAATATCCTTATTGTCAGTAATTCCAATATTTGACCAGGAAATTTTATTAGTTTCCTTTAAAAAGCCTAGGTATTCCCAAAAAGCTGGCGATTTAGCATTTTGTACATCACCAAATGTTTTTAAACGCCAATCAGATATAGGTAATTTAGAATCCGATTTATTTTTGATAGTATATTGGTATTTATACATTCCAGTTTTTTTATCAAAATTAACTTTTGAAATCACTTCAGGATTTATTGAAGTTGGTGGTACTGGACATTGAATTGTTTTTGCTTGTAAAAGCAAAGTGCTTAAGAATATTGACATTAATATTATTTTTTTCATTTATTTATTCTCCTGATTATTTTTTTAATTTAATATGCCAATGAGTAACGCGTGGATCATTTGGTTTTGGATTGGGTGATTCGTATGAGACAGGAAAATTGAATTTTTGATATCTCATTATATGTCGGTACAATAGATTTCGCTTTTCATTTCCAAACGCCCCATTAAAATTTGATAAACTGATGTCCATTTCTTCGCCTTCACGGTGACATTTGTGTGAGCCTGTCCAGTTGCCATTAACATCAAAACGACCACCGTGAAATAAGCTGGCGGCCTCGGAAAGAATGGGCGTAATCGATGCTGTTGTTATATTTGGAACTTGAGTTAATGCCGCAAAATAATTAGTTAGACTTTTTCGTAGCTATGATTGCATATTTTGTGTTGTGAAAAATCCATCTAAAGGATTTTTCGTAATATTACCAACGATCAAAAATTCTTGCAAACTGTCCAATGAAACCAAATTTTCTTTAATTTTTGTATTCAATTTTATTGAATCAACGATAATCTGTTGTTGTGTCGGGTCAATGGCTTTGAAGTCTAAATTGTATATTCCTGAAAATTCAGATGTCGTATAAACTAAACGTAAGCCATCTACGGGTATATTTATATATTGATCACCGTTATCTGGCGATAATGTGCCCTTGGGTCGATTTAGTTGGTTGTGTTGTGCGTGTGCATCGGCTGCATTTTCAAAATAATTTATTTTTGAATGAATCACGCAGCCGTCGACGGGTTCATTTATGCCTAAAATATTTTTTTGAACACATTTTAATGTAATTTGTAATTTTGAATCACTTTTATTTCCCGAGCAAATATTGCCGGGTTTTGATGAATTGCTGGGTTCAACAGATATTGCATTCCTTAAAGAATTATCATCATAGAGATGAGATTCAAAAATAGCTTCTCTGACAATAGTATATTTGTTGTTGATGACATGGATATTTCGGATCGCTTCATTATTATCTAAAGTTGATTCATCAAGTTTATTTTCAGAATCGACTTTGATCGACAAAGTTTTTAGACCAACATCTTCGGGCTGCAAAGTGACATTGAACTGAATATTTAAAGTATTCGCTGCTGCTAAATTTGCTATAGAAATATTTTGTATTAATGTCTGCGATCCAATTTTTAATATTACTGGTACAAATAATGAAAGTTCACTGGCCGTCAATGATTTTACTAAATTTATTGAAATGGGAACATTAATTTCGGTTGGAATTCTAATAGGAATAATCGGCAGATTGTCATTCGTGTCAAGCTGCGTATTTGGTATTGAAATTTGACCGATAATTAAATCATTTTTTGTATCGAATGGTATATAAGAAATTTTTGAAAATTGAACATAGCCAATTCGACCTATATCACGCCAATCAAAATCAATTTTACAAAATAAATATGTGTGACCACTGACTGTGACTGTTTGACCATTGCCAACAGTTGCAATCGGCACATTGTAACTGCTTTGGCTGTCGCCACAGTTTAAAAAAGTTGAGTTAGCAAAAATATTGGAACGACCATCAGAGAGTAGGCTTGGAACTGTAAATGTAAACGTAGCAGATATGCTTTTTATGGGATTTATTTGAAAGTTTGCTGGTAATATTGAAAATACACCACCAGAGCCACTGACATTTTCCAGGGTTATCGAGTTTAGATTGCCAGCTCTATGCAGTTCATCAATGTAATAAAATTGAAGTATTCTATTTCGTAGATTTGGCCAATAATAATCGATCACATCTTTGTTTTGAATATACGGATTTTGGGGTCCGATAACAAAATCGGCAACTGATGCATTAATTTCGTTAGTATTTGCCGGTACTTGAGCACCCAGTTCGTATGATAATAAAAAAGTAGATGTATAAAATATTATGATCGAATACAGATAACGTACAACATTTGACATTGAAGCCTTTTTGTTTGTTTAAATTATTGTGTATAGAAGTTATCGGACGAAGATCCAGAGAAATTGAGTAAATTGTTGACCATTTATTTAAAAATAAGTGATTCGCGTGACATTTTTAAAGCCTGAACTGTAGTGAAATGATCCAATTTGTTCCTAAAACGAATTTTAACCACGACTGTCGTTTAAAGCGAAGATAAAATACTTGAGGTCGTGATGGCTGGAAATTGAAAAGGATTGGGTTCTGGGTTTTTAACTAAACAGTGAGAAGGTGTGTAATTGCGGTTATGAAATAAGAATGAGTGTAACATAATGGTTGTGCGGCAGAACGAATATTAAAATTCTAATTCAATATTTTGACTGTAGGCTAATTTTTGTGATTCGGGCGAGAACACAAGTTCGCCGTATTGAAATTCGATTTTATTTTCACTTAATTTTAAAACTTTCTGAATCATTTGTACTTGTTGATTTTTAAAAACCACCAAAACAACAGTGTCATCAATTGATTTGGCCAAAGTAATCATAATTTCACCGTTATTTGAAATGGTTGTCGATGATATTTTTGTACAGATTTGATGTATTTTTTTAAGGTTGGCCTCAATGACGGATTCGTCCAACGCCGATAATTTTTTGAAAAATAAATTGTAGCTGGTTTTAGAAAATTTCAGATTCGCGTGGCCTGTTAAATTGAAGTGACTTGCCTTTTGAAATGAATTTTCTCGTGTCGATACGTAAAACAGACAAATTGCTGCTAACATAAATATACCAAAAAATTTGGACAATCGATCACGCATAAAAACCCTCTTGAAATATGTATGTTCAAATTTGAGACCAATTTTTCAGATGTCTTTAATGGGTACATTTGATTTGAGTTATTTTTTAAGTCTCAAGGATTGATTTAGAGTGACTGTAATTGTTTAGCTGTCGATTTATTTTACAGTTTTAAATGCTGTAATCCGCTGGAAT
>JAYVKY010000190.1:0-2549 GCA_043767965.1 Pseudobdellovibrionaceae bacterium | reverse complement strand
TCCATCGCGAGCCGCAGCGGTAGCTGCGAAAACCAAATCGGCCAGTCACAGGGTCGCAGCACCTATGATGAGAAGATACCAAACCTATCAAGATCGAAAAGAAGAAATTAAACGACAGTACAGATACTAAAAAAAATAACACTTACACAGGAGGCTCTCATGGAAAAAATCAGACTTGAAAAATTAAAATACCCACAACTTGTAACAGATCTTGCAACTCAGAATCATTATTTAAAAATTTTATCGTATTCATTGATCGGGGTTACGACTTTGATGATCGTAATTGTGGCTTTTGCACTGAAACAAGGCCCATCAGTAATTGCGCTTGATCCAACAGGGACTGTCGCAAGCGTCGGTCAAGAATTACACACGCAACACGTTGAAGCTGCGGTGAAAGAATATTTATCACACAGATATAATTGGAATGCTGACACAGTTCAGGCGGAGCTTAAAAAATCTGAAGCCTTTATTTTTCCATCACTGATTGGATCATTTCAAAAAAGCATGCTTGAAATTCAAAAATACGTCAAAGAACGTAAAGTGTCACAAAGAGTTTACGCACAAAGCATCGTTGTTTCTTTGAAAGAAAAAACAGTCACAGTCACTGCTGACCGAATTACAGAATTTGATGCATTAAAAGCTGCTACAGTTTTAAAAACAAAAATGACATTTGATTTAGACAGCCCAACGCCATCAAACCCGTGGGGGATTTTCTTTGTTAAAGAAGTCGAAAGCGGGGAATCGAAATGAGTCAATTTATTTTGGCCTTAATATTTGTATCAAGTGCTTCATTTGCGTTAAATAAATCAAGAAAAATTGAAACTCATACTGACGAAGTTTCAGAGGTTAAAACGGCTTTGGGTATTGCTACAAAAATTATTATGCCTGAGAACCCGAATTTGCCACCAATTATTGGTGATATGGGTGCGTTCAGGGTGGAATCAATTGAAAAAGGTTATGCCATAAAGCCCTTAAGATCAGGAGCAAAAACAAATTTATTTATTACAACAGAATCCAGAACGTATTCCGTAAAGCTTGTGATCGTTAATCAAGAATCTGCGGATTACATCGTTTATTTATTGCCCAAAGATATTAAGACAAACAGTGATATTGTGTGGCGTAATTTTAAACGAAAAATTAAATCTGAATCATTGGTAGTTGAAACCAAACGAATAGGAAAAGTAAAAGACGGATTTCTAATTTTAGAATTTCAAATTCAGTCTAAAATTAGAAATACAATTGAGCCGGACTTGTTTTTTCTGAAACAGGGTAAAGTTTTAAAACCCATCCATAGTTTGATTTTTTCATCAAAAGAAATTGATTCAGATAAATCTGTGTCAGCGGTTGCGACATTAAATCGTCGTGATTTATCGTCAGAATTACCAGCGGTATTAGAAATAAAATACCGCGAAGGTCTAAGACTTGAAATTCCAAGTGAGTATTTATGGAGAAAATAAAACAAATTTTTAATCAGATAAAAATTTATGTCGAAAGTAACCTTAAAAAAATTAAAAATCTATTTATTCATAAAAAGACAGTCTTAACATCAAAGAAAGATTTAGATTTTAAAAACGTATCAATCGTATTTTTTTGTATCGTTGGAATATTTTTAATTTTAGGAATGTTAATGCCGTCAGAAGACAATCGCGTTTTCAGACAAGTTGCTAAAGATCCAATGCCAAAGCCTATTGAAGTTAAAAATGACGACGATCAAAAATCTGTAAACTCAGCATCGAAAATTTGGGGTCATGGTTCATCTAGCTTTACAAATAATCAAAATGGTGTAACTCATGTGAATTACAATACAGCGATGGTGATTGGTTCTAAAAACGGAAATTCCAGAACTGAACTACATGCAGGTACTCAGATGCGGTTACAAATTCTTGAAAAATTTATTGCATCGCAAGACGGAACACCTGTGATTGCAAAACTGATTGATGAAGTGACTTCTGATTCTGGGAATACAATTCCAGCGGGTGCGCTGTTTTACGGCGAAGCCACATATCAACAATCGTCAGGCAGAGCTACGGTTAAATTTAATAAAGTCAGTTATCCGAATGGAACGGTTCGTGATGTTTCAGCGAATGTTTTGGGGAGCGATGGGTTATCAGGTCTTGATGGTAATGTAAGATCTGATGCTGTTAAAAATTCAGTGGGTCAGGTGATTACAACATTTGTCAGTGGGCTTGCTGCGGGGTCTGTCGAACGTGACTTGATCGGTAATTCAAAAGGAGGAATCAGTAACGGAATATTGCAAGCAGTTTCTGAAACAGCTCGTGATCGCGCGCAAAAGTACGGCGAAAGCATGAAAGATGCCAGAGAATGGATCGAAGTACCGGCTGGAACTTTTTGTAATGCCATTTTGCAAAAATCATACAAATTAATTGAATCAACCGATGAATATACGGGTGGCCGCTAATGGATCAGTCGCCACCAGATCGCACAAGTTTTTTGATTCTTGGATTATTAGTTATGTCATCTGTGGTTTTAAAAGTTTATCAGAATATACAACCTGTCCTTGCAAATTGGTATTATTTGAATCGCACAAT
>JAYVKY010000189.1:0-2054 GCA_043767965.1 Pseudobdellovibrionaceae bacterium | reverse complement strand
CGCCTTTATTCAGCCATCAGAAAAAATCACAGACGGCGAATTTAAAGGTGTGTTTGAAAAAAGTGGCGGCGAACAGTTGCCAGGCTTATCCGTCGAAGAACGCTACGCCGAGCGCGTCGGTTTTAAGTTAAATGACGTTGTCACATTTGATGTGCAAGGGCTTGAGGTCAAGGCACGCGTGACGTCACTACGGCAAGTGCGTTGGACCAGTTTTCAGCCCAACTTTTTTATTGTTTTTCCTACGGGTGTGTTAGAGGATGCACCGCAAATTTTTCTAACCTCGGTATCTGAGGTAACTCCGCTGATTACCAAACAAATTCAAATGCGGGTAGCGCAGGAATTAAAAAATGTATCGGTAATTAATGTGACCCAGGCTGTGCAAAATTCGTTAAAGTATGTGGATCAAATGTCTATTGGTCTGCAGCTAATGGCCTGGTTAGCTGTTTCTGTTGGTTTGTTTGTATTTATAATTCTACTAAATACGCAAATCAAAGAGCGTTTGACCGAGATGAATTTGATGCAAATTTTAGGCTGCCAATTGGAACAAATTAGAAAAGCATTGTTCATGCAGTTTTTTATTTTAATAAGTCTTTCTGTCCTATTTGGCATAGTTTTCGGTCTTATTGCGGTTGCATTGATCATGCATTTTATTTTTGATTTAACTGCCGTATTTGACTTTAAGTACATGGTGTTTCTAACCCTGGGACTAATTCCTATTGCAGCGGCAACCATTTTTTGGGGTCTAAGGCCTTTGAAAAATTTGAATCCGATGGATTTAATTAGACAGGCGACTTAAGGTTGAATTAGTTTAAGTGAATGCAAACCCTTCAAGCGCAAATTGATAAAGCCGTACAGCTTCTGAAAGACGGGGATGTGGTCGCGTTCCCAACAGAAACCGTTTACGGCTTGGGTGCACGTATTGATTCAGATGCTGCTGTTGCAAAAATTTTTTCAACCAAACAACGACCTTTTTTTGATCCTTTGATCGTGCATGTTAGCTCGGTAGAACAGGCAAAAAGTTGCACGACAAATTTTAATCCAATGGCTGCTGCTTTAGCCGAAGCATTTTGGCCTGGTCCATTAACTATGGTTTTGCCAAAGTCAGAAAAAATTTCTGATCGTATTACTTCTGGTTTGCCAGATGTTGGATTGCGGTTTCCGTCCCATGCCGTTGCGCAAGAAATAATTGCTAAAGTGGGTGTTCCAATCGCTGCACCTAGTGCGAATAAGTTTGGTCGCACAAGTCCAACCCAGGCCAGTCACGTGAAGCACGAATTTGGCTTGGCAGTTTTTATTGTTGAAAGTCAAGCCAGTGAAATAGGTATCGAATCGACGGTGCTAGCGGTGCACGCGAAAGATAATCAATCCTACCAGCTTAGCATTTTACGAAAAGGGTTTATCACCCAGTCGCAAATTGAAGGCGCCTTAAAAAAGCAAAAGTTAATCTATCAGTGGGTAGAAATTTCGAAAGCAGCTTCGCCGGGAAATATGAAACATCACTACATGCCTGATATGCCATTTATCATATGTCGAAATCAAAATATGAAATTGTCAGAATTAACGCAAATTTTGAATGATCGACTGCCGCAACTACCGGATCAAATCGACGGCGTTAAAATTACAAAGCCTAAAGGCACTATAAATAAGATAGAGTTTTTCAAACTGCCGCTTGACCCTATATTAGCCGCCCGAGATTTGTATGCGCTACTTCGCGCGGCCAGTTTACGATCTCCGCAAGCCCTTTGTTTTATCCAATTGCCCCATCAGACCGGAGAAATGTGGGAATCTATCTTCGATAGACTGTACAAAGCGGCCAGTTTGATTTTAGACTAGTAAGATGATGAAGAGCATTTACATTCCGATACGGGCTGCGTACAGATTGATTTATTTTTTGACGGTTCTGTATATCTACTTCCTCAGTGCGATGGTGCTATTTTTTTCAACTTTCAACAAAGTGAAGCGTCGTCACCGTTTAGTTGCTAATGCACAATTTTATTCAAGCTTCATGGCCGGTGCATTTAACGTTAAGGTGGTTTGCAAAAATCCACTAGCCG
>JAYVKY010000188.1:0-2564 GCA_043767965.1 Pseudobdellovibrionaceae bacterium | reverse complement strand
TGAATTTTCAAAATTGATTTTAATTTTATCAAAACCATCTGTTGTTTTATAAGGTTCAGCCATTACCGAGTATGAGGCCAATAAAATTAAAGTTGTTGTTAGTAAGTTTTTAGTTTTCATGTCATGATCCTTTTCTTAAAGTTATATTTTTTTATAATTATATTAATTCGCGTTCTGTGCGACTTCTTCGGCTGGACAGACGTTTTTTAGGCCAGAGCGGTAATGCCCAATTTCGTCTTCCCAAACTTCGCCTTTATGTTTCCAGTTATAACTGTCTTTTTCAGTCGGAGTAATATTTGCTGTTGCACGATCTTTAATTTCTCCGCCGGCCATTTGATATCGTAAATGTTCGCCAGCTCCGGAATAAATCTCGTATGATAAAACTTCTTTTTGATCAATCAGATTATCTAATGAAGCTGTAAACTGTTTGTATCGGCCTTGCAGGCTCATGGCGGCTTTGAGACGTAATGAATTTTCTTCTTTAGTCATACGAGTAATGGCTGCTTCGCGCATTTTTTTAATGCCATCACGAGCACGAGAGTAAATAACTTGTTCTATACCTACGGCTAAAAACTTTTTTTCAAGCTCTGTGGTATTTTTTTGTCCTTCACGTTTTGCTGCGGCCACGGCATTTTTTGCCTTCAACATATCAAGGCGTGTAACGCGTTCTTTACGAATTAGGTCGATTGTGATTTTATTAAATCGTGAATTTTCATCCTCGTAATTATTTATCTGTTTTTGCACAGACATATAAGACGGGTGACGAGCCAATTCGACAATAAAAGCTCTTGGGACACCTTCAACTTCTTCAAGATTTGTATTTTTCATCCATAATTTTACAAGATCGTAATACTTAATATTTTCTTTATTAGATTTTTGAAAATTTTTAAGTTTTTCGTTAATCGATGTGTATTTCTTTTTTAAGTCTTCAAGGACAGCAAGTCCATCACCGTACTGACATAAATTCAGATAACCCACAGTTCGAACGATATACGTATCTGGTGCATAGGCTTTTTTGAAAAAATCGGTATGCATACTGAACATATTTCCCGCAGCACCTTCATTGTCACCGGCAAGAACTTGCGTCCAAGCCTGTTCGACCATTCCTTGCAGCCATTGGCCGCTTGATTTATCAATAAATAAGTAATTTTTATAAGCTGCTTTGTAGTCGCCCTTCTGAAAATACAATCTAGCTAAAGTTAGAGCTGCTAAATTTCTAACTTCATCTTTTTTCTGACCTTCAATAATAGGCCATAAACCTTCAAGATCAGAAATAGCTGCGTCCACTTGGCCTTGGCGATAATTAAAAATGGCCTTTAACAGAGTTGCTTCGTGATATTCCGGAGACGTCGTAGGTATTAAAACGAGTGCACTTTCAAATTCACCCAAATTGCCTTTTTCTGAAAAGTATTTTGCTTTTTTCAACAGATAAACATTATTAATTGTTGTATCTATTTCAAAAGCTTCAACCAAAGGCTCTATCAGGCCAATATCTGAAATTTCCAAATCTGCGATATTTTTAATAAGGCTTTCAACGGCCATCTTTTTTAAGGTCTTGTCTTTAGTTTCACTTGTAACTTGAATCATTTTTTGTCTAAATTCAGAACCCAACTTTTGTGCGCGGGCCGTTTCGGCATAATGAAACATAGCTTGTGCGCGGTATTGAGGAACATCCATTAATTCAACAAATAACGACATCGCCAAGTCATATTTTTGTTGGTATTCCATAAAAATCAACGCTTGAAGCATTTTAAATTCTTCAGGTTTGATTTCAACTAAGTTTCGGAGTTCCGGTTTTAATTCCGTGATCAACGGGGCGGGTACATAGGCAGGCTCTGTCACGAGAGGGATTTTAGTTATACCTTCTGATGATGCGATTTTTTTAACAGTCGTGTCAACTTTGGCTAAATTTAAATCAGCAGGAATTGTAACGGTGGCCGGCGAGATTTTCTTTTTCATTTCTGAAACTTTTAAATTATCTTTTTCAGGTATTGCAACTTGAAACTGATCGGCTTCAATTTGTTTTTCTTCGCCAATATCCAGTTTAGGGATATTTTTGACCTTAACAACGTCAGAGCCCTGTTTTTGAACCATTTCAAAAACGGGTACACCGGCTTGTCGATATTTTAATTCAGCGGCTGGTTTACGCCCCTGACTTTTAATTTTTAATGCTGATTTTTGAAGATCATCTGCAAACGCTGATTGCGTACAGAATAGAATTGATGTCGTCAACAAGAGAGCTTTATTGAAATTTTTTGTTTTGTTACTCATCTTTTTTCATATTTACTTCATCCTTAATTTGAAAGAGAACTATTTTAATTATAAAAAACTAGTTTGTAAAAAGTGTTAATCCTAAAGTAATTGTTGTGTCGTTGGCAGATTTTGTTGTTTCGGGGATGTCATCAACAGCAACACCATTATTACCTTGGTATGATTTTACTTTTTGAGAGTAAAAGCTATTTTTTACATCAACGCGAAATGCAAAGTTTTTATTTAAAAATAACTGTTGCATGACACCAAGTTCAAAATGAGGTGACGATTTCAATAATTTTTGTTCACTCAAT
>JAYVKY010000187.1:0-2839 GCA_043767965.1 Pseudobdellovibrionaceae bacterium | reverse complement strand
CGATGTTTCTGAACTATCTTCGCAATAGCACGTACGGATCGACCTTGCCTTGCGAGTTCTAAAATTTGTGTTTGCATTGCTGTTATTACCCTTATTGTCGCCATTTCCACCTCTGGAAATAACGAGATCACCGACCTTGAATTTAGTCGCTAACGCTTCGGGATAAAAACTTCAAATCCAATATAAGTGGTACACTTTGATGAAATTAAGTGGCGCACTTACATGAAATCGACTGGTACACTTTGATGAAATTGGGTGGTACATTTCGCATGAAATCGGTCACAAGTATCTATTCTTCGTCGCCTAACGGCATTTGTATGAGCATCAAACGATTATCTCAAAAGCTAAATCATACAAGCTATCAAATTGAATTGCTCGCGCTCTACATACACGAATTATCACATCTTTACGGCGCTACAGAAAACGATGCTGTGGAACTGCAGAATAAAATTAAAACGTTAGGCATCGATTTTAAAAAGTTTATTTCTTTTTTAAAAAATGAAAATACTTTTGATTTGAAATTGAACGAGCTAATTCTTCAAATTCAGAGCATCAACACTGGTGAAAATTTAAATTCACTGCAGCTTTGCAATTCATTAAATTTAATTTATGAAAATTCACGTAAGTTTTTTACTGATTACAATGTAACGACACAAGAAATTTTAAAATTAGATCTTAATAAAATAATCAATTTTCATACTATTTTTGTATTATCTGGATACGCTAAAGACTATTGTGCCCCAGAAAACGATCTTATTAAAATATTTAAACGACAAAAATATTTTTTAGCTAAAGATACTTCAAATAACTTACCGGTGAGTATTTCCAAGCTCTATCCTGACCCACTTATGCTCATGCAAACTCTAAGCCCCGATGACACTTTAAAACTATCGCAGTACTTATTAGCCGATTTATCTTCCAATTCAATTTTTTGGGTTGAGCACTATGATTTAAGTGCCTTGAACGCCAATTTAAAACAGATGAAGTCTCTAGTGGAAGAGCTGAAGTAAAACGAAGAACGTATTTAAAA
Organism: Pseudobdellovibrionaceae bacterium; assembly: GCA_043767965.1. GTDB lineage: Bacteria > Bdellovibrionota > Bdellovibrionia > Bdellovibrionales > Bdellovibrionaceae > Pseudobdellovibrio. The sequence continues at coordinate 1,809 of JAYVKY010000187.1, read as the reverse complement.
CTTTAGTTTAGCGTATCAATTCTAATTTGTCCTGTGTAAAAATATTTTAAGATTTCACCGAATTAGACATTGAGTTTCTAGATTAACTGAGGTCGCGAACATATCGAGCGACCAAAGTGCCCAAGCCACTTAGCGCTGCGCCCCAAGTTACGTCGACAAACGTTAGCGTAAGTGTCCAATCTTTCAGAGTCGAATAATTGGCAAAGTCATATGTCGCATAGATGACAAATCCAAGAAGTTTCTAAGGCTATTCTTGGCAGAACAAATTGAACAATCCCAATAGAAAGCGCAAAGTAAACGACACCTGCAGCCCAGAGTATTGGTTCAAACTTATCACCTGAAATTCGGCCAATCAGTCGCAGTTGTTGAACATAGAAGCTCTTCATCACCACGCCAATCCAAATAAAATCAACAACGACAAAAGTTATAAAGCACACAGCGTAGAGTTTCAATTCTGAGAGCATGCGTTCATCCTTTCAAGACTACTGAATCGTCTCTACTTGTATTTGAACTTCATTTCGACGCAAAAAGGGAATCACCATTGCTTCATATTTCACTGCTACCTAGGCTGTAGTCTGACTGTCAGAGCCGTGGGTTTTCACAATTTTGTTGTAAAGGCCAAGCATTAGAAAAGATGGCGCCCATAATCCTACAAAGTTAGCTAAATCTTTGCGCTTTGACGACGCAGCTAAAGCGGCTGAAATCGCCATCGAACCAATCGCTAGAGCAAGGTAGACTCCTGAAGGAATTTTAGATGTCTGCTTTTCAATGGCTTTTGTTGTTTTGCCTTCTCGATGATCTTCGTTCATGTTTAAAAGATCACCAGCTCTCTCTACTAGAGATCCATTCCCATTTAAGGATTCGTTAGAACCTTGTGGCACCTTAGACCCCTTAGCTGACAAGTTTGCATTTTTCATTAAGTTAAAAGACTGTTCCATACTTTCTCCTTTTTTTATTTAATTACCAAAACTAGTTAAAACTTTACTTTCGAATCCATCATGCCGTGTGTTCTTTTTTAGATTCCTTCACATGGATATGTGTAGATTCGGAATCTTTTTCAGTTTTAGCCTTATCACGACTAGCGGTTTGCATCTTCGGATCAGAATCAGCGTCGGACTTTGTCCTGTCTGGACTTTGACCTTGTCTGTAGCTATCTTTAGATGCGGAATTTGATTGCTGCGGACCGTTCACATTATCTTGCGTTTCTGAATTCATAACTTCCCCTTCGTGTAGATCATTTAAAGTCTTTCGAATTATTCTTTCCACACAACAATTTAAATGCAAAGGTCCGGCCATTGCATGGAAGTGTCTGCAGCAAGTTGAAGTGTTTTATGAGTTTTTATGGGTCATTATTGGTCAGATAGTTCAAATACATCGCAAAACAGTCTCCGATATTATTCAACGTGGCACAACGATGAAGCCAGGCACCGTAGAATCTGATTGGTCAAAGTTGATTCACAAGCCGGCTGAGAAATGTTTTTTCGATTACGCTACCTGAAAATTCAAAAAGATATCCACGGCCATCGTCAGGAGTTATTATTAAAAAAATTAGTTTTAAAGAACAGAATGAAAATGGATTATTTTTTACGATCAGTTGATAAATATTTAAAACAGCGTCCAGAGTTAGATATGATTTATCGGTTCAAGGAGCGGCTGTATAAGTTTTATCGAACCAAAGGAATGATCCGGGCGGTGCATAGTTTTTATAGGTTCATGAATCAATTAAAAGGAACTGACCACAAAGCTTTATTACGGCTAGCGAAAACAATGGAAAGGTGGAAAAAAGAGATTTTACTTTATTTTGAAACT
>JAYVKY010000186.1:0-5114 GCA_043767965.1 Pseudobdellovibrionaceae bacterium | reverse complement strand
GCAATTACCGTGTCATTTATAATATCGAAGACGAACATTTAATTATTTTGATTATAAAAATTGGGCACAGGAAAGAAGTTTATAAATGACTTTATCTTTTCTTAGGCAAGAGATGCTTATCGATTTATTTAAAAATATTTAACAAATTCCGTCTATTTCAAATATTTCTTGAAAAATTCAATCATGTGACCAATTTCAAGAACTTGATTTTCTTTCTTGGTTGAACCGTGCCCCTCATCCGCAAAAATGATTAATTCTGATTTTATTTTTTTTGCCGCCAATCGTTCCTGCATCTGAATGGCTTCACCTGCTGGCACACGCGGGTCATTGGCTCCTTGTATGATCATCAATGGGTCTTTTACGTTATCGACATATGTCACAGGCGATAAACGCATCATGAAATCTTTGTCTGTTTCAGGGTTTCCGTATTCAGACATTCGTAAAATTCTACGATAGGGCGCTGTATTTTGCATAAATGTAACAAGATTACTCATGCCGACGAGTGCAACCCCTGCATTGTATGCATCGGCAAATTTTGTCATCGCCATTAAGGTTGAATAACCACCGTAGCTCCAGCCCATGACTCCGATTTTTGGTGATTCTTTTTTCTGATTTTTCCAATTATTTTTTATCCAAAGACTTGCATCTTCGATATCGGCAATTACTTTTTCACGTTTGATGCCGTTATCACTATCAAGCCATTCTTTTCCGTAGCCCTCACTGCCACGCACATTGGGCTCTACAAAAATAAAACCTTCATTTACAAAGGCTTGTGCAACAGGGTTAAAACCAGCTTCTGACTGCCCTTCTGGACACCATGAAAATGTACCACGATCGGACAATTTTTTGACTCTTTACAGCCCTCTGGGAATCTGACAAACATCGGAATTTTTATATGATCACGGGTCTCGTAATTCATTAATTCTGCGATCGCAAAATTTTTAAGATCGACTTCCGGAGCTGATGGCAACACCCATTGAATCATATTTTTTGTGACCCAATCGTAAGAGTAACTGATGCGTGGTGATTGTGATGTGATCACACCTAACATCGTTATGCTTGCATCGCGCGTCGTTACGCCTGCGAAAATATGATCCGCATTTTTAAAATCGGGCAACAAGATGGGTTTAAATGTCTTGGCATCCATCGCATACAATTTTGTGTAACCATCGCGATTCACATTGTAAATAATCCGTGAACGTTTTTGATCGATAGAAAATGAACTGACATCATATTTTAAATCATTCGGCGTAAGAACACTTAAAGTTTTATTTTTATACAGATACAATTTTTTAAAATTATCCTTGTCTGTTAAAACAAGGTATTCATTATCTTTGGCCGAATAAGTGACCTCGTATTCGGCTTTTTCATTTTGCCCAATGACGGGTGACATAGTTTTCATTTTGGGATCAAAATCATAATATTCGCTGATGCGAGCCCCATTGTATTTCACAAATAGTAATTTTTCACCATTCTTTTTTTGATCAGCCACATACCAATTGCCATCGCCGTCATAAATTGTTTCAATGTTTTTTGTTTCTAAAGCCATCTTATATGTCGAATACGAATCTGTTTTTTTGTCATTGGCTGTAAAATATAAATATTTTGAATCATCTGTTAAAAAGCCAAATCCCACTTGCACTTTTTCTTTACGGTAAAGTTCAGTAATTAAACCTGATTTTAAATCAAGTTTATATAGGCCAGGATTTTCTTGGCCATTGGTATCTTTAGAAATAATTAAAAATTTTCCGTTAGGAGCCACATCTTTTAATGTTACGGCATCAGAGCCACTAGTGATTTGAACCGGAAATGATTTTGGCCCGTCGATCTTCCAGATATGTGATTGCCCCGTCACGCGCCAGCCGAAATAGAGGATTTTTTTGTCCGGCGACAACATCCCCATACCAGGGGCTGTAACATCAAACATTTTTTTTAGTTTATTTGTCATCTCGGCATTTAGTATTGGTGGGGCGTATTTTTTTAAAGTTTCGGCGCTGATCGATTCGCCGCCATGGCCACTATATTCGGCCTTTGCCGTTGAAATCATAAAAAGTGCCAGACATAAAATTTGATTATACTTCATATACTATTTCCTACTTTCGCGAAATATTATTTTCCAATCTATCGTAGAGCTTGTCGATGAAGAACGAATTTACTAGGTGCCGTCAGAACCAAAGTCTAGGGTCATAAAAGTTTTAACCGTAAAAATAAGTACAACTGTCTAGGTCAAGTATCTAGATGAGCAAAAGATTTCTTACCACGGAGGGAAGATGAATTTCAAAAGCAAAAAAGCGGCTTTATTGTTAGCACTTACAGGCCTATTTGTAGGCTGTGCACCTGAATATAAAAATGCCGAATCATTCATAGCTCAGGACTCAAAAGTAACCTCAAATGTAGTTTATGGCACTGATGGCCGACTTGATGTCTACCAGTTAACTGATGATCGACTTCATAAATTGGCCGAATCCACTGTGGCACTGGTTAAATCAACAGATCTTGTGCCCTCTGGTAATGGACAAATCACAATCAAAGGTAAAAATTTTGGAATCAATATGAACTTATGCTCTTCCGAAAGATTTCGTGAACAAGACACTGCTGCTTTTTGTTCAGGATCGCTGGTTGGCCCTGATCTGATTCTAACTGCGGGCCACTGTATCGAGGCACTGGCTGACTGCCAAGCAACAAGCCTTGTTTTTGGCTTCGCCGTAAAATCAGTTGGCCAATTGCCAAAACAAATTCAAGCCAGCGAAATTTACAAATGTAAAGAGATCGTAAAAACAATTCGAAATAATGCAGGTCAAGATTTTGCCATTATTCGCTTAGATAAACCAGTCACAGGTCATGCTGTATTGCAATTGCGCCAAACCGGTGAATTGTCTGTGGGGGAAGAACTGGTTGTCATCGGTCACCCTGTGGGTCTACCAACAAAAGTGACCACTGGTGGTAAAGTTAGAAATATTTCAAACAGCGAATTTATCGTCGCCAGTGTCGACACCTATGGCGGAAATTCAGGTTCTGCCGTCTTCAATGCAAAATCGGGTTTGATCGAAGGTATTTTAGTTCGGGGTGAACAAGATTTTATTCGGCAAGGCAGTTGTTCGGTGACATACACCTGCTCAGAAGATTCTTGCCGGGGCGAAGATATCACGCGCATTTCGATGGCCAGGTCATATATTCCGAACTCTGGTGGTAACATCACTGAGCCACCAACTGCTCCGACTTTAAAACCAGAAATTTTCACAAGTATTGCGAATTTACAAATCCCTGATAATAATCCACAGGGTATATTATCGACTCTTCAAGTCAGCAGTCTGCCTCAAGGGCGAAAAGTTTTTATAACACTTGATGTTGCTCATCCTTATATTGGTGATTTATTGATTCAAGCGATCGCACCTGATGGTATATCTGTGATTATTCACAGCCGAGCTGGGGCACGTACGGAAAATTTAAAAAAATCTTATGATGTCACATCAGCATTGGGAAAAGTATCAAGCTCTGGAATTTATAAATTAATTGTTAAGGATTTAGCTTCGCAAGATTTGGGTAGTCTAAAATCTTGGGCCGTTGAATTCAGATAGATCTATTGTGGCGTTTGTGGTTTATTTTCTATCTTTGAGAACAATTCTTCAAGCCAACCACCGTTCAGCTGCATTGACTGCCCCTGCATTGAAAAATCAAATGCCGTTTTATAATTTGGGTTATAATTGATTTCCGCAAAACCTACACCAACTTCACTTAGGACACGTTCAAAATTTTTCTTTTCTTGATCAAATTGAACTTCTTGATTTGTATTAAACGCATCCTCTGTTTGTGTACAAAAATTTTGAATCCGTTGATCACTGATTAGCTCTGGTTTTTTAGAAATTAATTCATTCATTTTGAAAAACAAATAACTGCGATCACTGACGGCTTCAAGCTCTGCTTTATTTGATATTAGCGCTTGAAATGCCAAGACCGCTTTTGAATAAAAGGCCGCCTTTTGCCAAAAATTTTCGTCTTTATTTTCAACTGCTGTTTGAGCATCTAAAATAAGTTCACGCATTTTTGGCTCTCTAAAAATTGTTCTAAATAAGGGCTTGGCCGCTTGAATGCGGGGATCTGCTGCGCTGTCATCAACACTTTTTTTAAACTGCGAATTAAATTCAGCAGTATTTAATGAACCACTTTTTGAATTCTTAAGGCTCTGACAAAAATCACTTAACGGAATATCTGGATCAATCAAATTATCAAGACCTTGACGTCCGTAGGTTTCTTTTTTAGCAGTAGGGATTGAAGAATCTGTCGAACTTTCAACGGCGGATGGCCGTTGATCACTGAATGTTTGATCTGCGGACGTATTCACATCGTTTTGCTGTGAGTTTAGCTGTGACATTTTTTTTTGCGGGGCAGTCATGGCTTCTGAAATATGATGTGCCGAGGGCAACGAATAAATAATAAATGTCAGAACCCCACCGACAACAATAAAAAACAAAACACCCACAATTAAAATGATCTTCAGTATTTTGTTCTTCATTTTGAAATATTTACTTCTTCTTTAATAAGTCTGAAAGGTTTCCAAATCGATTTGTTGTAAAACCAGATTTTGCAACATTCACATCACGCCATGATTGGTCTTCGCCACTGCCCGCAATACCTAATGAAATTCTTTTTTGTTCAAATAAAATTTCATCAATTTGAATTTTAATTTTATCGCCTTTTTTCTTGTTTTCAAAGCTGGCAGCCTCTAAATGATCGCGCCATTTCGAGCGTGGCAGTAAACCTGTCACTCCGGGGCCTATATTGACAAATAATCCATACTGTTCTTTTTTCTCGATAGTACCATCATGTTGACTTCCTAACGGAAACATTTCAGGAACCTTCATCCAAGGATCACCTTCACCACCTGCGGCTTTAACACTTAACGAAATCTTTAATCGCCCATCAACCTCTAAAATATTTAAAATCTTAACTTGAACAGTTTGACCAAGTGATAAAACTTCTGCGGGGTCAGCTAAACGTGACCATCCAATTTCTGAAATATGGCATAAACCCTCTACGCCGCCACCAAGACCGATGAAGGCACCAAATTTTTCAAAACGATTAACCGTGCCTTCGACGATATCACCCGCCTTGAA
>JAYVKY010000185.1:0-8027 GCA_043767965.1 Pseudobdellovibrionaceae bacterium | reverse complement strand
CACTTCTATATCTGTTGAATTCGGGTTAATCGCAAAATATTTTTTGCTTCCAGCATTCACTCGGCTATTGAAAATATCTCTTAGGTTTGAGGAACTTGTCTGGTCGTCATCTTTAATTGATGTCCGACCAATCACCGCAGCACCTAAACCAATTTCAGAAAATCGGGCCTCGATTCCCGCAGCATAAGTTGCAAGCATTGATAGACCTGCAGAACGATAATTAAGCCCCGCCTGTGCATAAGGGTAAAGACCATCAAAATTAAATCTAATCACCATTTCGGGTTTAATTTCAGAAACACCGTCAGAGTTTGAAACGGAATCTGCGTTTAAATCTGTTGTTTCAAGTGGGTGTGAATAAATAAAACGGAAAAAAGATTCATGAATGTCCGAGTTCCAAAATAAATAATCCACGCCAATGTCAATTCGGTTGACCGTTGAATTTTTTCGAGTCGTTTGCGGATCACTGGATTCCGATGAGGCAAAGTTGAATCCACCAATAAGGCCTAAATCTTCAAATAGTTCCCAACGTAATTCCGGCATCACTTCAATATTTTGAAAATAGTTATTACTGGGTAAGGCCTGTTGGCTGCCATCTGCCGTAAAATTTGCCTGTGTTTTAAAAAAATTTGTCGCTAAATAAATGTCTATCCGATCTTTTTTAAAAACTTGATAGGGATTACTTGCAAAAGATTTTTCCGCAACAAAGGTCACTGTACAAAGAGTAACAGCAACTGCGAAATTCGAAATTGTATTTAGTAATTTTTTCATAGCTTTTTAAGCGTATTACGGTTCTAATTAGTAGTGCCAGCAATTTAAAACGCGAAGGACTAAAGTCTTGAAAAAACCACAAGTTGTTATTTTTTTAACAGTGTTTATTTATCTTTTGGGATTTGGAATGATTATTCCGATTCTTCCTTTGTTGAGTACGCACTATGGTGCATCAGCATTTCAAGCTGGACTTTTAATGTCAGTTTATTCATTAATGCAATTTATTTTTTCACCCCTATGGGGAAAGCTCAGTGACAAATTAGGTCGACGGCCTATTTTAATGTATTGCCTGCTAGGCGAAGCGATTTCTTATTTATTACTAGCGTGGTCACGATCACTTGAAATGCTATTTGTATCCCGAATTCTGACAGGTTTTTTTGGAGCCTCAATTTCAACAGCTTCAGCTTATATTTCTGACATCACTGCGCCAAATGAAAGATCAAAGGGTATGGCGTTGATTGGCGTTGCCTTTGGATTGGGATTTTTATTTGGCCCAGCCATTGGTGGTGGACTGACTTATTTTGCCGAGTCCATTTCAATAGATGTCAATTTTATCACTGGTTTCTCGTCCTACGGTGTTGCACTACTTTGTGCCGCAACATTTATTTTTGCATACTTTAATCTGAAGGAAAGCCTTGTTAAAAACACAGAAGAAAAAAAATCCGATGTTCCTTCCGCGAAACCAACGGAAAAAATTGGTCGCATCGAAAATATTTCAAAATATCTAAATATGCCCGTCGTTGGATCTTTGATTTTTACATTTGGCCTAGCAACCCTTGCAATGTCGATGATGGAAGCCACTTTAGTTTTATTTATGAAAGATAAATTTGCCTGGGGCATCAAAGAAGTTAGCTTTGGTTTTGCTTATGTCGGAATTTGCATTGTTCTTACCCAAGGTTTTCTTGTTCGAAAATTAATTCCAAAAATTGGCGAGCGCAATGTTTTACGTATTGGCCTGACGTGTATGGCAATAGGTCTTGTTGGTATAGCTTTCGCCCAGCACATTTGGATGATGGCTGTTGTTCAAACCTTCTTGGCTATTGGGAATGGTTTTACGAATCCATCAATTATGGGTAGTGTTTCATTGCTTGTTCCTGCCGAAGAACAAGGTGTGGCCCTTGGAACAACTCAAAGCCTATCAGCACTTGGCAGAGTCATCGGGCCTGTGTTGGGTGGTTTATTATTTGGATCGCTGACAATCGGATCGCCCTTTATTGTTGCTGGGCTTCTGATTGTTTGTGCATTAGTTTTGGTTTTATCAGTATATTCAAAACTGCCAATGTCTGGTAAACAAACCAAAGAGCTGCAGACCGAGACTTAAAAATGAAAAATAAAATAGGTTTTTATCAATTTGATAATTTAGTTAAAAATAGAATTCCCTTTATGTTTATTAATATGGGTGAAGATATTTCGGGGTGGTATCAATCCATTTATAAAATTCATATTGAGCGCCACCAGATTTTAACGACTCTTGACCAAGCCGAAAACTTACTACATGAAAAGCAGATCCCCAAAGACTTTGCCATTCTGCTTTTGTGCCAAAATGGCAAACAATCTGAAAATTTCACAGACTATCTAGAACGAAATGGTTATACCAACGTCTATCTTGTTGATGGCGGCATTCAGCAAATGATGACCGATAAAGATTCTATGTGATATGGTATCTGTAAATAATATCTACAGGATGTGAAACTCACTATGACAACAATTGATGAAAATAAAAATGAACTTCCAGAAAGCACACTCAATACCTTATCTGATCGTTACAATCCAACCGATGTCGAGGCGCGTACTTATCAGTGGTGGGAAGACTCAGGCTATTTCAAAGCCTTAGATAAATCCACAAAGCCGCCATTCTCGATTATTTTGCCGCCCCCAAACGTCACAGGTTTTTTACATTTAGGTCACGCACTGGATCACACAATTCAAGATTTATTGATTCGTTGGAAACGGATGAGCGGCTTTAACACGATGTGGTTACCAGGAACAGATCATGCGGGCATTGCCACACAAACTGTTGTCGAAAAAGAATTAAAAAAACAGGATATTACGCGCCATCAGTTAGGTCGCGAAAAATTTGTCGAAAAAGTTTGGGATTGGAAACACCAATATGGTGACCGTATTTATAAACAAATGCGCGGACTTGGTGATTCGTGTGATTGGGATCGCGCCACGTTTACTTTAGATGACGGAGTTTCAAAAGCCGTTCGAAAAGTTTTCGTTTCACTTTATAAAAAAAATACGATTTACAAAGGCCAAAGGCTTGTGAACTGGAGCGGCCCTTTAGAATCTGCTATTTCAGATCTTGAAGTTGAACACCAACAAACCAAAGGCTTCATGTATCACGTCAACTACCCAGTCGATGGTACAGATCAATTCTTAACAATTGCCACAACCCGTCCCGAAACAATGCTTGGTGACACAGCCGTTTGCGTTCACCCAGACGACATACGCTATAAAAATCTGATTGGCAAAACTGTAACTGTACCACTAATCAATCGCCAAATTAAAATTATTGCAGATACCTATGTTGACCCGACATTTGGTTCGGGTGTTGTTAAAATTACTCCGGCGCATGATTTTAACGATTATAAAATTGGAAAAACGCACAAGCTTGAATTTATAAATATCTTGAATAAAAAATGCGAGCTTAATGAAAATGCGGGTATTTACAAGGGCCTGAAAATTTCTGAAGCTCGTAAAAAAGTTTTAGAAGATTTAAAAAAATTAGGTCTTTTTGTCAAAGAAGAACCACACATTAATAATATCGGATACTGCTCTAGAACAAATGCGATCGTTGAACCAATGCTGTCAGATCAGTGGTTTATGAAAATGGATCACCTTGCAACGCCAGCAAAACGCGTTGTCGAATCCGGAACAATTCGCTTTGAACCAGAGTCTTGGTCAAAAGTTTATTTGCATTGGATGAATATCATCGAAGATTGGTGCATATCACGACAGCTGTGGTGGGGACATCGCATTCCTGCGTGGCATTGTACTGAATGTGAAAAATATACAGTTGCCGAAACTGACCCGACATCTTGTGAACATTGTGGCAGCTTGAAAATATCACAAGAGGATGATGTTCTCGATACATGGTTCAGTTCTGCATTGTGGCCATTTTCAACAATGGGTTGGCCCGAAAGCACAGAGCATGCTATTGAAACGCAAAAAACTTTTTATCCAACAAGTTACTTGGTCACGGGTCACGATATTATTTTCTTTTGGGTTGCTCGAATGGTGCTATTAAGTCTTGAATTTAAAAAAGACGTCCCCTTTAGAACTGTTTATATTCATGGTCTTGTCCGCGATAGTAAAGGCATCAAGATGTCAAAATCCTTGGGCAATTCAATTGACCCCTTTGATATGATCAATAAATACGGAGCTGATGCCTTACGTTTTAGTTTTTTAGCACATCTTTTCAGCGGTAAAGACTTTAAGTTTTCTGAACAGCGACTTGAAGGCTATAGAAATTTTATGAACAAAGTATGGAATGGTTCGCGATTTGCTTTGTCTAATCTTCATGATTTTAAAGCCCCATCAGGTGGAACACAGGCCTTACCAGAAAAAATTCACACGAGCGTTTTTGATCAATGGATTATCGCTAAGCTTTCCGAAACTGAAAAACGAGTCAACGACGCCCTAGAAAAAGAACGGTTTTCAGATGCCGCTATGGCGCTTTATCAATTTATCTGGAATCAATTTTGTGATTGGTATATCGAATTCACAAAACCCATTTTAACTGGAAAAAATGCAGACGAAAAATACGCCACACAGCTTGTGATGGCACAAATGCTGAATCGTATTGTCAGGCTTTTACATCCGTTTTGCCCTTTTATTACTGAAGAAATTTATTCAAAACTGCCCATCAAAGGAGAAGCTTGCATCATTGACCAGTACCCTACGATTGAAAATGATAAATCTTTTCTAGCAGTAGGTAATAAACAGGCCGAACATGAAATTGATATCATTAAAGAGGTCATTACTGCCATACGAAATATTCGCGGCGAAAATAGAATCAGCCCTGCCGTAAAATTATTAATACGCTTAGGCGTCGAACAAGACCATGTTCAAAAAATATTAAGCAGCAATAAAACAGCTTTGGCGATGCTTGCACGCTTAGAAAGTTGTGAAATTGGTGCCGACGGCGATCTGATGAAGTGCGCCGTCAGTCAAATCGTTGTCGGCGGTGATAAAGTTAAAATTATTATTCCGCTTGAGGGACTTGTTGATTTCAATGAAGAAATAAAACGGATACAAAAAAACATTGAAAAGCTTGAAAAAGATGTTTTAGTTTTAAATACAAAACTTTCAAATGAAAAATTCGTGGCCAATGCAGACGAAGATGTTATCGCGAATGATCGTATCTTGCTAACGCAATCGAAAGAACAAATCATTTCCATGCAAGATGCTTTGACTCGTTTTCAATAAGCCCTGGTATCCAGCTAGCTAGGCAGCTGAAGTATCTTCAACTGCTGATAAAAAATTTCGAAGCTCTTGTATAAATTCATTAATATTAGAACGTGTCTGATCATATATAATTAATGATTCGTCAAATTTTTCAGTCTTCGCAAGTTGTTCAATTTCTTTGAGCGATTTACATAAACTGGCACAGCCAAAAACTGAAATCGAACCTTTCATCGCATGAATACATCGGACAAATTCAAAGTTGTTTTTTGATTGAATTAATTTTTGCAAATATTTATCTTGTTCGATATATTCTGATAAAAATATATCCGTCATCTGTACTGCCAAATGCTTGTCAATAATTTCTAAGTTTTTAAGACTCTGTAAAGACAAATGTTTATACATCATTCATACGACCTTATTTAAACCCCTCTGAATTTAGTTCGGTTTTTTAAATTGCAGACTTAAGTGTATTCTGGATTTATTCTCAATTTAAGACAAAAAACGGCCTACTCAATCCACTATTGTAACCAAATACTACAGGTGTGTACAAATTGCCTGTCAGAATCCTAACAGTCGCTAAGCCATAAAACTTTAGGTATACCTACCTTCACCTTAGGAGGGCACCTTATGAACACACTGAATATTTCTTTAATATTAGTTTTAGCAATCTTAATCGCTACGCATATTACTATTGTGTAATTCGTGTCAGATATGCATAAGATAAAAACCAAATATCGATTTTATACAGTAATTACGGCAGCTTTGTTGGCATCGTTGATATTAAAATCAACTGCATCTGCGAAACAGACGAATGATATTTCAACTTTATGCTCATCCGCACACAATCAATTAAGCTTTAGCCAAAATATTACCCCGCGTATAACGACTGCTGCAACCTTATCAGTTCTTACGTGGAATGCTCATAAATTTTCGGACTCGCAATTTTTTTATGATGTTAAAAATTTATCTGAAAAATCTGATCTTATTTTTATGCAAGAGGCACTGCACTCAACAGGATGGCAAAAAGCGTTTGCATCCTATATGCCATTTGACTGGAGTTTTAATAAAAGCTTTTGTATAGACTCTCAAGCTACGGGCGTTATGACGGGCAGCCGCTACCCGCTGATGACTCCGCGAACTATAACTTCACCCGGAACTGAACCTATTTTAGATACTTCTAAAGTCAGCGGCATTAGCTTCATTGAATTCCAAAATAAAAAGATTATGTTAATAACAACTCATGCCTTAAACTTTAATTTAGGTTCAGATTTCGAAGATCAGATTGATCAACTGATCAATCTGATCTCGCAAACAAATTTACCGATTATCTGGGCAGGTGATTTTAATACTTGGAGCCCCGGCAGACGTTCCTATTTATTCAGTCAAGCGATCAGTCAAGGCCTTGAACCATTGATTCCAAAAAATGATCCACGCTATTTAAAATTAGATCATGTTTTAGTTCGTGGATTTCGATCCGTAAAAACCGAAGTCCTTGACCAATTTAAATCTTCAGATCATTTACCTGTGATGTCAGAATTAATTTTACTCTAAATAAAGAACTACAAACATTGGCAATTTGATTTTAATGAATCTAACCCCGTACAACTTGCTGTTTTTCCGTTGCGCGTAATTGAAACAGACTCTAGTTTTCCGTTGCGCTCGATCATCACAAGTTCTTCGCCCTCTTGATAATAAGCACGCCCGCCTTTTTCGTCCAGTGATGTTTCAAAATTACCTTTTAACATTTCTATATAGGCATCTGACGGATTCACTGATTGCTCGGCGTCTATATTTTGCAATTCTGGCATACCTTGTTCGTTTATTTTATAAAGCTGAACACGTCGTGTTGGCGAGCTAACGCCGCCCTCTTGATAATTTACCTCGGTGCGCAGGCGTTTACGTTCACCTTCAGTATTTCGCAGGTCACGCTGAGCCCAGTCGTCCATTTGCACAACAACTTCACCAAGCGCTGGCCTTAGACTGACAATCAAATTATCAAATGTAGGGTCGATTTTTTCACTATCAACTGAATTTTTAATTTCTAAACACGTACCGATAACTTTTAAATGTTCAGCGAAGTTTTTAGAAACTTGTAAAATATCCTCTGGCTTGGCTGGTTCATTTTCTGAAGCATTTGCTACTTTTGCCAATGTCTGATCATTTGATAATTTTGTCGCCGCAGTTGCGCTGGCAGATTCAGCTTGAATTTGTTCGAGTGATTTTTCGGTGCTTTGCAAATCCTGCGCACTTTTTTTCTGCGGATCTTGCTCTGTACGATTATAAAAATAAAAGCTTACCATAGCTAATATTGTTACAAAAATACCGATTAAAAAATCTTTTCTCATATTCGAGTTTTACATCCTGCAAACTATGTTTGCGCCGAGTTTTACTTAATCAAACCAATTTCACGCAGTCTTTGCATTAAAAATTCATGTGCTGTGATATCCGGGTATTTAGCACCAGCCCCTTTACACGAAGGCAAACACGACAACATTGCCTCTGGATTTGGGTGCATAAAAAAGGGCATTGAATACCTTGATTTATTTGTTCCGTCCTGAGGGTTAATCACTCGATGCGTTGTTGATGGTATCACGTCATTCGTAATTCGGGCCAACATATCACCTGCATCTACGATCAATGTGCCAAAATCTGATTCAATATCAAGCCATTGGCCATCTCTGTCTTTCAACTGTAACCCTGATTGTGTTGCTGCTGGTAAAATTGTAATGAAATTAATATCTTCATGAGCCGCTGCACGAATACATCGTGGGTCTGTACCTTCAGGGATTGGTGGATAATGAAGTAATCTTAAAATTGAATTGCCTTCTTCAACCATGTCTTTAAAAAAG
>JAYVKY010000184.1:0-2095 GCA_043767965.1 Pseudobdellovibrionaceae bacterium | reverse complement strand
CCACAGCCCTCAACTGAATTGACAAAAACTTAGTCACTTATGAAATTAATGCATCTTGAATGAAACTAAATTTGATGGATTGAACAGCTCACGGTGGCCTGTGCACCTGAATCGGCATATGTCATTACGATATGAGCGGTGGCTTCGGGGTTATCGATTGCCGGATAACCGGTATTAGGGTTTTCTTCGCGCCATAAAATTTCAGTATCGCTTGAACCGACGGTTTTTTCATTTCTTTTTATACTGGTGTCAAAGCTCAATTCCCCAGGAGTATCTTGAACACGTACAAAAAGTCGTTCAGCCTGCTCTCCGAGTATTACGGCCTCACCCAACCACAAGAGCCCGCTCCGCGACAGCTTTACTTTAGTTACAATCGCCGCGTGTGATGCCGTCTGTGTTCTGCACTCCGCTTCGAACATTGCTGCCTTGGCGTCGGTGGTAAAAATCAGCAAATAAAATAAAGCTGTAACTGAATGCACGCCTGCGCTCCTTAAAAGATACTCATCTTTCGGTGCAACTTTGATTTTGCTTAAACGAAAATGCGTGCCGAATTCGATTGAGAACGCGTCTACATTTTTATTTTTCTGAGTGGTGATTTGAGACGTAAAATTATTAAATTTTTTAACAATTTTAACAGCAAGGTCACAAAAAAAGCCGATCTTTTTTGATCGGCCTTTTTGTTAAATTTAGGTTAAAATTTAAGAACTCGCTGAATTCAGCTTAGTAACATTGGCCTTCGTAGCGAATAATTCTTTCTGTATACGATTTTTCACCGGCGAACGTGGCTAAGTAAGCACTGCTGTCGCGGTAGAAACCCACTTTGATTTTCTTGTCTGTTTGACGGTCTTGATACTCAACAAATTGCTGACCGTTGACAGTGACCCAATAGTCACGGCATACAACTTGCCCTTGCGGAGTAGAGTAACATTGTGTTTCACGGCGTTGATAAGTACAGCGTTGGTAACCCGTGTTGACCGGACCGGTCGTTGCAACTGTATCGGCGTGGCCCGCAGCATGAAAATCTTGATTCAAAGTCGCTGCAGAAATTAAGAAGTCGCCGCTATCCGGGATATTCAGTTCGGTCGCCGTTTTAATTTTAATTTTTGTATCTTTGTCTGCAATTTTCAGTTTGATCTGAATTTCTTTTTTTGATGGCATTTCAAGTTTTGCATTGTATTGGCCTGCTGGAATTGTAACGGCCTTTTCACCCTTAACAACAAGCGGCGTGTTGACAGTTAAAAGACCTTCAAAAGGATCGCAACCGGTCAAAAAAAGTACGGTTGATGCGGCTAAAATTAAATTCTTAAGCACTGATATCTCCTTGGTTTTTGTTAAACAGCTATCACTTAAATACTGACTAAAAAACCGAAGCAGGGCAACTCAAATACCCAAAAAATAGGTCGAATGCCATTCTGCATTCAAGATTCAGGCGGCTTTTCGAGATCAATATCGGGTTTTCTTAACCAACCTTGCTTCAGCAGGTAGATTGCCAGCATCAACGAAACCGCCAGCATGGCGCCGACCGAATACCAAAATCCGTGCTCGTGCTGTAAAAACGGAATGTGGGCAAAATTCATACCGAAAACGCCGGCAATAAAGTTGAGCGGTAAAAAGAAAATTGTTAATACGGTCAAGACCCGCATAATTTCATTCGTTCTGAACGAGGCTTCATTCGTTTTTTGAGATTCAACCGAAATATGTAAATTCAAAAGTGACTGCACATTGTCGTAAACATCTTCAGCATAAAACAAAGAGCGTTCAAGCCTGTCTTTAGACTCTTGAAAATTCACCATTGAACAGTCCATTTTTCCGACGAGTTTAGTCAGTAAATCAAGCGTCAGCTTTAAAACTTTTTTAAACGCGGACGACTTGCGCTTTAAATAAAAACCTTCACGCAGAAAATCTTTAGACTTGTTATGACTGAAAAAACTTTTTTCAATAAGTTCCATTCTTTGTTCGAGATCGCTGAGCGGTTTATCAAACCCAATGGCGGTCTGTTCGTAAAAATGACTGATCAACTTTTGCTTGGTCAATTCAACAGGTCTTTTGTCGCTGATATGTCTTTTAATTTCTTCAATTTCTCTTAGCGGCAAAC
>JAYVKY010000183.1:0-2218 GCA_043767965.1 Pseudobdellovibrionaceae bacterium | reverse complement strand
TTGCGCTTTTTTTTCTTTTCTTTCAGCTTGACCACTTATTAATGAAAACGTAAGTCCCAAAACAATTACTGCAGCAAATGCAAATCTTAATATTTTCCAATTTTTTTCTAAAAAATTCATTTTTTTATTTCCTTAGCGTAAGTTTTAAATTATCTATTATTTACTTCACGTAATGTTGTAAAAGCTCGATTTGATTTACCTGGATGACGTTGCTTAAGACGACCAATAGTTTCAATACGCTCTTCGGCCAAACGATCGGCCGCCGTATGTGTGCCAATATTATCACGCTTAGAAATTTCAAAAACTTTTTTAACATTATCATAAACTTTTCGCGTTTTCTCAAAGGCGCGGTCCGGAGAATACCCCTCAAGCTCAACGAATACGTTCATTAATCCGCCGGCATTTACAACATAGTCCGGAGCATATAAAATACCCAATTCACGCAACTGATCACCATGACGTGCTTCGGCCAATTGATTATTCGCTCCACCTGCAATCACTTTGCATTTGAATTTTGTAATTGTTTGGTCATTAATTATTGCACCCATTGCGCACGGCGCTTGAATATCACATTCAACACCTAGAATTTCCTCGACCGATACCGCCTGTGCACCATACTGGTCATGACATTTCTTGACTCGTGCTTGGTCAATATCTGCAACAATAATTTTTGCACCTTCTTCGACTAAATATTTGACTAAGTTTGACCCCACATTACCTAAGCCTTGAACGGCAATACGCATACCCTTCAGCGAGTCTGTCCCAAATTTTTCATTGGCCGCAGCTTTTATGCCCATCAATACGCCATGCGCTGTGTATGGCGATGGATCACCTGATCCACCAAATTCTTTAGGAATACCTGTAACCCACGGCGTTTCCATATAAACGTGTTCCATGTCTTGAACATCTGTTCCAACATCTTCAGCAGTAATATATTTTCCGTTTAAAGAATTCACGAAATGTCCGAATGCACGAAATAACGCTTCATTTTTTTGAGTCTTAGGGTCACCGATGATAACGGCTTTACCGCCACCTAAATTTAAACCTGCCGCAGCAGCCTTATAAGTCATGCCCTTTGATAAACGCAAAACATCGATCAGCGCTTCTTCTTCAGTTTTATAATTCCACATTCGAGTGCCACCTAAGGCTGGACCAAGCGCTGTATTATGTATAGCAATGATGGCTCTTAATCCCACGTTTTTATCTTGGCAAAATAAAACTTCCTCGTGGTCACCGTGTTTTGAAATAAGTTCGAATGGACCCATTATATCTCCTGATGTGTAGTTAATAACTGTTAGTAAATCATTATTTTAATTTAATCATTTGAAAGTGTTATTTGAATCGGTGGATTTAGCTAGCTGTTACACTTTGCGGTATTTTTAGTATTTTAAATCAATAATTTTAAATTGCACGTTTTTCAGCGTATCCGACAACCAAAACCCTGATGACTCGGTTTTCAAATCTTTAAGTCGCACGTATTCTGGGCTTAAAATGATACTCTCTGTGCCTTTCTCATTGAGGCATTGAGCTTGAAAATTAATTTTTAGGTGGGGTGATTTTAAATAGCTAACCTCTTGAAAATAAGCTGTCATTTCACAATTTAATGTGGGTTTAGAGTCTTGTGTCTCATCACGAATTCCGGTGATATTTTGCCCCATATTGCCATCGAATTGAAACTGGACCTTGCGGGAGTCTGCAAAAAATAAAATCAAAGCCGAGATAGGCTTTGATTTTATTTTTGCTTCTAAATTTTCTAAATAACCGAATGATGTCGAAATCAGTAAAACAGTTAAAATATATCGCATGCACCATTATTCGAGATCTTTAAACTCTTCGGCAAGTCTTTTTGTGGCTTGCTGGCCCGAGGGTTTAAATTGGGTTTTCTCTTTGGCGAAAGTCAGAAACTCTTTCTGTGTCGGTGTATGGATTGTCTCTTTACTATCTGCGATATATTTTTTAAAGGTTCCGCGCTGTGCTAATTCAGCCGCTAAACGAGAACTTTTTACGGTCTCGATGATTTTAAAATGTAACTCATTCTGAGCCTTTGAATTTTCTGTAATTATCGAACTAAAATCAACAGCGACTGCTGCGCCTGCTGATAAAACAACAGCTAAAATTGTTGCGATTATGTTTTTCATATAAACTCCTCATTCAGATTTGTTTCTAGTGCTTACTCAGTACTCATAACAGTAGCAAGACTTAAGCCAAAAAAATGTAT
>JAYVKY010000182.1:0-3693 GCA_043767965.1 Pseudobdellovibrionaceae bacterium | reverse complement strand
CATAGCGGACGTTATCGTATTGATCCACGCTTGGCCTGGTCAGAGGGCTGGGGTAATTTTATGGGCGCAAATATTATGAAAAATAAAATGGCTAATATTTCGCCGTTGGCTCCGGGGCAGACGCTACCAAATAATGAATGGCTGTATTATTATGATTCCCAAGGGTATGAAGCCGATGGCGCGGCACCTTATGCCACGGGTGCTGAATACATTCGAATTAATTTGGCAAAAACAGGATCATCAGAAACAGTGTATGACCCCGTAGACCCCGCAGCTTTCCCGGGCGAAGGACACTTTCGTGAAGTTTCTGTTGCGCGAGGATTATTTAAAGGAACTAATTCATGTACCGCCCCGTTTGCCAATTGTGGCGATGGCACTAGTAATTTTGCTGATTACTGGAAGGCCATCGAAAGCCGCAGCGCAGGCAACGGCATGGGAAAATCCATATACCCATTTCGCAGTTCAGTTCGATTTATCAGACGATTAGCAATCGTTCAAGGCGGAACAATCAACGCACGTTTAAATACTTTATTTACAACGGACGAGGCCCTGCAGCCTTACGATAATTCACAATACACAGTCACTGGTTATAAAATTTGGGCACCGTATGGAATTAATTTGGTGCCATCCGGTTCTTCATGTAATTTAAAAATTCAACCCCCCGCAAGCCCCGCGCCTGCAAATGGCGCGAGCGATCAACGCTACACAAATCAATTTTATACTATCGATTTAACAAACTTACCTGGTGTGACTTCAATAAATATAACATCGGGCTCGGGCAATGCAAAAATTCAGATGTTGTCTGAAGGATACCAATTTACCGAAGGTTCGCTAACTGCAACTTCGGTGTCATTGCCGGGTTTAAATACTGCGCAAAAATATTTGTTAAATATTCGGCTTAATACAGGTGCGGAAACGACTTATACATTAATCGATCAATCCGGAGGAAATTTATGCCCAGCCCCTTCATTATAAAATCAGCGCTTGCCACGACCACGGGATTATTCATAGGTTTTTTTGCAATGAGCTTTATACAGAATAATCCACCCACAGAAAATTTTGATCGCGCCATTGCCTCGTCACCAATGTTAAAAATTGGTGCCGATCAAATTTCACGTGATTATTATGATTTAAAAATACTGAATGACATTGTTGCCGAAAAAAATTCTGAGACATCGGTTATTAAAGTAGTTATCTTTGCAAAAAAAGATCTACCACTTGGCCTTCAGTACAGGTGGCATCTTCATAAAGATATGACATCAAGTAATATTTTATCGGGCTCGATTGGGGAAATGACCGCGGGTTCGAAAAAAGAATTTAGTCTACGTGTTGTGGGATTTTCAAAAGAAATCAATTCGCATATTAATTTTTTAGTTTTTGGCCAAATGGGTGATCACAATTTACGACGATCTGCAATTACATCATCGCGACCAGAGGATTCATTTGAATATGTCGTAGAAAATGCCGCCAAGAACGAACAGAAAACGGGCAAAGTTCAAAAATTAAGTAATGGTAAAGAAGTACGAAAAAAATTTGATCTGAAAAAAGTCATCCGTTAATTTTAAATATGATTTTCACAGTGGAATAACTTCGATCTCGGGATCAAATTCATCTTTTAGAATACCTTCAATAGCCATCAGTGTCCCTGTTGTCGAACTGGGGCACGTCCCACAAGCACCTTGGTAGGCAACATACACTTTATGATCTTCAAGTTTGATCACATCGATATCGCCACCATCACCTTGCAGCCCCGGGCGAATAGTGCGATCCAAAATTTCTTCAATTTTTTGCAGTTCAGGCGACAAATTTTGTCGTGCAATTTTTTTCTCGTCAAAAACGGTTTGATTTGGGTTATGCACCGCCATTCGAGTTTGAATAACGGCACAAACTTTGGTTTTTATTTCTTCAGGATCCATATCGAATTGATGTGTTACTGTAATTACATTTTGAAAATAGTGAATCTGTCTGACGCCAGGCACTTCAAACAATGATTTAGCCATATTATTATGAGCGGCTTCTTCGATACTGGAATATGTCGCTTTACCATCAACCAGGACTGGACGATCTAAGACAAACTTCCAAGCATTTGGGTTCGGAGTTGCCTGAATGCGGATTAAGACATCTTGTACATTGTGATTGTCAGACTTATTTTCTGTATTCATAGCAACATCCTTTTCGCTTTTTCAATGCCAAGTACTAATTTATCAATATCATCGATTGAATTATAAATTGAAAATGAAGCACGCACAGTGCCGGTTAGGCCGAACTTTTTCAATAGTGGCTGTGTACAGTGATGACCCACCCTGACAGCAATGCCCATTTGATCTAAAATTTGTCCAACGTCAGAATGATGAGCACCTTTGATGTTAAAACTAATGATAGCGGCTTTATTTTTTGCAGTTCCAAAAAACTGAACTTCAGAAATTTCTTGAAGTTTTTCATTTGCTTTACGTAAAAGGTCTTGTTCGTGTAAAAACACGCTCGAAATATCTAGGCTGTTAAAAAATTGAATTGCCGTATCTGTGCCAATGGCGCCTTCAACATGCGGTGTGCCGGCTTCGAACTTAAAGGGTAAAATATTATATGTCGTTTTATCAAAACCAACTGATGAAATCATGCTGCCACCGAACTGATAGGGTGGCATTTGGTTTAATAATTCTTTTTTGCCGTAAAGCACGCCAAAACCAAAGGGCCCAAATAGTTTATGTGCGGAAAAAACCAAAAAATCGACATCCAGATTTTTTACATCAATTTTTTTTTGCGAAATCAATTGTGCCGCATCAATCAACGTTTTTGCGCCAACTGATTTTGCTTTTGAAATAATTTTTTGTATCGGTAAAAAAGTACCTAAAATATTTGAGCACCCAGAAAAGGCCACTAATTTTGTTTTTTCAGTGATCATCTTATCAATTGAATCTTCATCAATCGAACCATCTGCTAATACAGAAATATATTTAAGTTTGATATTTTTCTTTAAAGATAAATTTTGCCACGGCACAAGATTAGCATGGTGTTCTAGCTCGGTAATAACAACCTCATCACCATCATTTAAAAAATTTTCACCGAAACTTGTCGCTACCAGGTTAATACCTTCGGTCGCACCCTTCGTAAATATAATTTCCTCTTCGCTGGCCGCACCTATGAATTTTTGAATTTGGACTCGTGCGGCTTCGAAAGCTCTGGTGGCTTGATCGCTTAGATGATGAGCGCCTCGATGAACATTTGACGATTCAATGGCATAAAATCTTTGAATTCGATCCACAACAACATCTGGCTTTAAAGTTGTTGCTGCGCTATCAAGATAAACCAAAGGCTGTCCGTTAATTTTTTGCTTAAGCGCTTTAAATTGCTGTTTGATCAACTCGACATTATACATGCGGTATCATGCTTTCTAATTTTTGGTTTAAATTTTTAAAAATCCAGTCCTGAAGTAGTTTATTTTCAAATTTATAAATAAGCTCTTGAGAATAACCGAACGCCAACATTCTGACGGCATCAACCTGATTAATACCACGACTTAAAAAATAAAAAATTTCATCTGTATTTAGCTGACCGGTCGTTGAACCATGGCTGGCCTTAACGTCGTCTGCGTAGATCTCAAGTTGCGGAATACTGTCTGCCTGTGCAGAGCGCGTCAGCAATAAGTTATTATTTAATTGTTGTGAATTTGATTTTTGCGCATGGGCCTCGATA
>JAYVKY010000181.1:0-5871 GCA_043767965.1 Pseudobdellovibrionaceae bacterium | reverse complement strand
ATTTCCAAGGCGAGTTCAAAAAATCGTCAGCGACGCGACACAAACCAGACAAATTAATTGAAATTTCAAACCAAAACTGGCGAAATTAGAACACGACTGAGGAATTCATACTTCATCGAATGATCAAATGTGGCCTTTAGGCTTATTACGGGTATCGATTTTACCAGTTAAAAATAAAGCCAGATCCACATCACAACGAACATTTACGTCCTTCAGATGAAGTTCCATTACCAGTGACGAGTCTGTTTTCCATACATTTTACTGAAAATGTTGTCTTTTTAGTTGAAACTTTATATGTGCACTTTTTTAGTTCTTTATACTGATTATCGAAGCAAAAAGACCTTGTTCGCTATAAATCCACATAATATCTTCTGATGGATCTTTTAAAATTTGATGAACAAGTATTATTGATTTTTTATTACCGTAAGGATATTTATATAAAAGTTTGAATGTATTTGAATCATAAACACTAAACTCAAATCCGTATGTTTGATATTCGCCATCAGATTCTCCTGCGATCCATATTTGATTGCCCATTTTTCGATCACACCCATACGATATTCCGAATTACAAAAATTTTTTGCATCTAGATTAAATTTTTTTTTATTGAATCTAATTATAATTTTATTGCAATTCATCCCCCAACCACCTGGGTCTTCGCAGTCAGGGTATTCAACAGTAAATTTTGTGCCGTCATTTGAAAAAACAATTTGCTTTCCATTTTTAGAGGATTTCGTTTTTTAGATTTAATCTGACTTAAAGAAAGCTTGTCGTATTCGTTTTTAGTTAACTTTCCACCTAACTTCCAATTTTGAAGGTCAATTCCATAGTAATAAAATTTCTCTTTATCTGTACCGAATGCTTCCCAGTTATTATGCTCACTAGCAACAAGCACTGGCGATTTTTTTGAAAAATCTATTGAAAGACTGCCATGAGGTACCCCTTCAGCAATGGCATTAGTTGAAGAAAGAAAAAAAAGTATTAAAATATAGCTTATGCCTAAGAACTTGACTTTCATACCGAACTCGTTATTGAAACATAAAAAAATCACGTTAACTACTCCTCACTCAAATCATCACCATCATCGTCACTATTTCCCCTTTTTTTCTTATCTTTCTTTTTCTTGGGATGCTTATTAAAAGTTTTCATATCACATATTGAATGTTTTATTTTAACAGCGCCGAATAAATTGCGAGGGTCAATTTTACCTGCCAAAAACAAGGCTCGGTCAACATCACAACGCACGTTGACTGCTGCTAAATCAAATGCCATGACCAAGTGGCACAAGGTCTTGAGTAACTTTTGTTCGAAAATTAATTGGACCCACTTCAAAAAATGTATGATTAGGATCAGCCGCTTGAAAATTTAAATCATATATACCTGAAAACTCAGAAGTCACATAAACAAAAATAAAACCTTCAATCGGTATGTTAAAAATTTTATAGTAGGGTTTGGATCATTCGCTAGGTAGATCGAACCCAGCGGTCTTTTACTGTGATCATGAGCGAAACTATATCGATTCTCGTAGACCCTATTTAGATTACTCATGGTCTGCCGCATCTTTAATTTTTTTTGCCTCTTTAGAAAATGTTTTT
This sequence comes from Pseudobdellovibrionaceae bacterium, assembly GCA_043767965.1. Taxonomy (GTDB): domain Bacteria; phylum Bdellovibrionota; class Bdellovibrionia; order Bdellovibrionales; family Bdellovibrionaceae; genus Pseudobdellovibrio. Next base: position 4,276 of record JAYVKY010000181.1, on the reverse strand, counting down.
TTATTACAGATTGCATGCTTAATTTTAACGGCACCAAATAAATCTTTTTTATCGATTTTTCCTGTCAAAAACAAAGCCCGATCTATATCGCATTTTACATCGACGTCTTGAAGGTTAAATTCTATCAAAAGATGCTGAACCCCAGTATTTTCTTTATTCTGCTTTTTGATTTCGTCATCAGTATCTTCACTTTCTTTAAACTCACTAATAATTTGAGTCTTAACAGGTTTTGCTTTACCGCGACCGAATTCCAACGTTGATAGATTAATTTTTGAAACATCAAGCTCTTTATTGCCAAACAACATAAGCTGAATTTTACCGGTTTCTAAAGGTGAGAACTCTATATCTGGCTCGTCTTTGTGATTGCCACGCCACTTTTTATCTTTATTTTTTTTAATTCTGATTTTAGCTTCGACTCGGTTCGGTATGGACGGGCCTGTAGTGAAAGTTGCCACTTGATCGCCATTCAAGCCACCAGTACGAAACCATCCTGGGCAGGTTATGGATTCATCATCACCCCTTCGAGCTTCTTCATCAGTGTCATATTTAATTGTGGGATATTCATCAATATCGACACCACCTTGCATATAAATTTGTACCAAGCCTGGTGGATTTTTTGAGATGATTTCAAAGCCATCAGCTGACTTACCTGGGAAGATTGAATCATCAAGTGTTACAGTAAATCTTATTTCTTTATTTATCTTGTCAAAACTTGGTTCGTCCCAAATTTTCGGTGCCTTTAACGCCAATGGTGAACTTGTATTTTCAATACTAATCATTCGTAAAGGCACTTTGGCGTCGGCTAAATTTTTAAATTTGTATTTATAAATATAATTCTCAGTTTTTTTATCAAAACTGACTTTAACGTCTATTTCAGACTCTATCATAACTGGAGAAATCTTTGGGCAAACTTCAGTTCTTGCAGCAAAACTTGAAGTTGATATAAGAGTTACTAAAAAAATATATTTAATCATAGTTCTTCCTTTTATTTTAATTGAGTATGCCAATGTTTTTTGCCGGTCGGACTTTCACTTGGAACAGGAAAGTACAAACTTTTACCGTTTAATAAAGCTTCTTGTAGCAATAGTTTCATCTTTTTCTTATATGAACTCTGACTCGCTCTAAAAGGTCCCATACCAATATCGATGGCATCACCAACTCGGTGCCCACAATGTGACGGAAACCAGTCAAAATCTTTATCATATAAACCACCCCAAACAAGACTCGCAGCCTCAGATCTTAATGGTATAATCTGATCTTCTGGAATTCCTGCTTTTATGCAACTTTTATAATACTGGCCTATTGCATCTGTTATCTTCTGACGACATGTCGGTGTTGCATACACGCCACCCTCAGAGCCATCTTGATTTAAATGACCTGTATCTATCATTCTGAGGTGAGGTATACCCAGCAAACGAATAAGACCATTAATTTTTACCTGTGCTATAGATTGCGTAACTTCGATCTGGTTATCGTAAGGGTCGTACGCATAAAACGAGAATTCAATTTCACCAGCATGCTCTGGGGCTTCGTAACCGAAAGTAAGACCATCTATTGGGATCTGATAATATTTTTTATTTATGTCTAATTGTTGACCATTTTTAATGAATTTACCTAAAGGCCGTTCGGAAACATCGTGCAATGAACTGAAGTGCCCACCCACAAAATTACCGAGATATTTATTCATTTGGATTTGACAACCCTCGACATTTTCGCTTGTTTCATCGTCTTTTTGGCATTCAATTTTTATACGTATTCTTGATGGTGTATAATTGTATTTACACTGTGTGCCGCGCGTATCAATTGTTGGTCGCATCTGGAAAAAATCGGGATTATTAACCTCTGACTCTGTTTTTTTATTTAAAATTGAAATTGTTTTTTTAATTTTATATTGATAGCGAACATGCACCTGTCGCTGTACTTTATTGTTCGTGTAATTGGTCTCTTTTAAAGCTTCACTTGCATTTATAGTCGCGGTAACAGTACTAAGCCCCGCATCTTCGGGCTTAAACGTTACCGTAAACGGAACCACCATGTAATTCTGATTGGCAGCCAGTGTGCTGATTGAAATATACTGTGTATACAACTGTGAACCGATTTGTAATGCAATCGGCACTGATGCATTAAGCACATCAGATGTAATCGGTCCAGACGAATTTATCGAAACCGGAACATTCATCTGAGTCGGAACTCCGATTTGTACGACGGGTAAGCCATCATTAATATCGGGTTTTGCATTTGGAAAGATCAACTGCCCCAGAGATAGATCAGTTCGGATGACTTTAAGTTTAATATATATACCCAAATCGCCGTTAGCGTCGGTGTTATCAGAAAAATATGAGTCATTAACCGTAAAGCGAATTCGTTTTGCTCCAACCGGCACTTGTGCATATACAGTAGAAAAATTATTTAGCTGAAAATCTTCTGGAATATCAGTTGAATTATTGCCATTATTTGTTGCTAATGTATAACAAGGCGGAGCTGTCGTTAGATCGCCGTACTTTATAGGATGATTAGAGTAATCAGCAAATACAGCACAAATATCTGAAACGAGCGAATCACTTATCCAAGCCGAGTATGAAAATGCGCCGACAGATACAAGACTGATCAAATCGCCTTCTTTTAGAGGGTAGGTCGTATCTTTGAACATATCACTTAATTCAAAGCTAGAAGCAACATGCACATCGAAATCATATGAAGTGTTTAAATAAGTACCTTGAGGATCGACTTTAATGTAATATGTATTTGGCTCAGGCGAAGTTTGTATTATTGAATTAAGATCCTGTGCCACAAGTTTCAAACTAAAAAATGAACAAAAAATTAGTATGTATGTATGTATGTATGTACTTTACGTTCTGCTTCCACATCACAACCCCTTTTTGATTAATGGATAACCACTTATCGGTTTATGAAAGCCTATACTGAATTTATTATTTGAAAATTATTATTTGAAAAGATCTCAATAAAGAACTATTTCAATGGCAAATTGAAATAGTTCTCATTTTAAAACGGTGACGATGGCTCTATTCTTCAACCAATACTCTGACTTTATATTTCGCTTTTGAAGTGCAGGTCGTTTCAACGCCTTCTTTGGTGCAGTCCATTTTTCCGCAATTCTGCGAAATAATTTTATTATCTTTGTAAGACTCTTTAAAGTTAGCTTGCCATTCTTTGCAGGCCTTTTTCCAGTTTTGCTCGGCAGTTTTTTTCAGTGTGGATTTATCACCCGCGATGTCCTAACAAAACTCAAAGCAAAAGCGGTAGCTGATGTAACGGTAATTGTATCAGTGGTGTAAGCCGTTCGTCTTGCTATGTATTCTGCCTGAGGACTTACAAAACTTACAGGCGCAGAGGTCGAAGTTATTGAAGAATTGTCAGCCTGTGCGCCCGCGGTGTTAGCCCAAGTGTAAACTCCCATACCGCCCGCTGCAGTTATGAATATGATATCATCCTTTACTAAGTATAAAGGAGACGGTTGATTCGTGGTTACAGGAACAAGCCCCTTCCAATAACCAATTGGAATGAAAATCTGGGAATGGCTTTTTAATATAAAAATTAACATAAAAAATAAAATAAAATAATTTTTTAAAGTTTTCATTTTACAGCTTCTCCGTTTAATTTAAGAAACTCTTCTCTAATTTCTTCCATGCGCGCCCGATTTCTACCAAAATCTTTTTGCCCAATTCTTGAGGCCGATCTAAAATGAATGTAGTTTTTATTTTTATTTAATAAAAACTCGACATCATCGGTAAACTTCATTAATCCAGTTCTAAATTCGTAGCGCAAATAGTTTTCACTTTCTGCAATGAGCTTGGCTTCTTTAAAATCAGTGTTTAGGAGTTTTTTTAAATTTACTAGAGCCGACTTTCCCGCACCTCTATAGTTCAAAGGTTCTATTTCTGCATAATTAACATTTGCTTGTGTTTTATTAAAATAATAGGCTTGACTGGAAACACTATTTTCGTTTTCAGATGGAGCCTTTAAGCGATTCATACTGACGCCTAAGTCGACAGGCGCGCTACCAGAAAAAATACCAGATTGTGCAATTCCAATAGTGAGTATAATACTTAATACCCCAGTGCGAATAATGCCAACAGAACTATTTTTAAGTTCCTAATTTTTTTCATACAATTATAATTTGTCAATTCTTTAGCTGAAGCAAGTTGTTTCGCATTTGTATTGGCCTAAGGTAAGCGATCCATTTCGTCTGTTGGCCACCAATTGATGGTTCCAATAATCTGACTTCCAACACGGAGGTCAATAAATGAAGACAACA
>JAYVKY010000180.1:0-3959 GCA_043767965.1 Pseudobdellovibrionaceae bacterium | reverse complement strand
GGCACAAGCACGCCAGGTTCGACAAAAAAATTTATTCCGTAAAAACCTTTTTCTTGAACAATGTAGGCAACCGGTTCGCCCGTTGATCTTCGCCTGATGTATTCGCGGCACAAATTAATTTCATCTTCTTGCAGTGGTTGGTCGAACTTTAAATATAAAGCCATGCGATCAATTTTAAGTGCATGCGCTATAAGAAGCTCTGCATCAAGCCTGGCTGATTCGAACTTTTTGTCTTTAAAAAAATGTATTGATTTTGATAAGACTTCGTTCAACTTCATAATTTTTAGTTGCTGCTAATAGATTGTTTTTTTAAAGCTTCCGCTTGAAAGTGTGCAACCAAGGGGTCAATTAGGTTCTCAAACGCACCACTCATTACTTGATCAAGCTGGTGTATTGTTAAGCCAATTCGGTGATCAGTAATTCTAGTTTGTGGAAAATTATAGGTACGAATACGCTCTGATCGATCACCAGTGCCGATTTGATCAAGTCTAGCATCAGAGGCCTCTTTAAGAACTTTATCATCTTCAATTTGTTGTAATTTTGCCTGCAAAATTTGAAAAGCACGTTCACGATTTGAATGCTGTGATTTACCCTCTTGGCATTTTACATCTAGACCTGTTGGCAAATGAACAACACGCACAGCCGATTCAGTTCTATTTACAGACTGTCCGCCAGACCCCTGCGAGCGCATTGTTTCAACGCGCACATCGCTCATCGGAATTTTAATTTCGTTCACTTCAACTTCGGGTATAATAGCAACCGTGATCGTTGATGTGTGAACACGCCCGGCGCCTTCAGTTTTTGGAACGCGCTGAACACGGTGAACACCCGATTCATATTTTAATTTACTGAAAACAGATTCGCCAGAAACGGAAGCAATAATTTCTTTTGCGCCCCCCACGTTGCCTTCTGAAAAAGAGATCAATTCTATTTTCCAACCTAAGTTTGCAGCATAGTGGCTGTAGCCCCGAAACATTTCTTCGGCAAACAAAGAGGCCTCGTCACCGCCGGCGCCAGCTCGGATTTCAAGAAGTACATTTTTTCCGTCATTTGGATCTTTTGGTATCAATGCAATTTTTAGTTCGGCCTCAAGCCTTGGCAGGTCTTCTTCAAGCTGTTTAATTTCTTCGCGGATCATCTCTTTCATATCGGGGTCGGATTCGGCAGTAAGTAATTCTTTGCTGTCTTTAAGGCCTGCAGTTTTTTGCTTGAATTCTCGATAAACAACGACAATTTTTTCTAGATTCGAAAGTTCTGTCATCAAGGCCCTGTATTGCTTTTGATCAGAAGCGATATCAGGCCGTTGAAGTGACATACAACTTCTTCATAGCGTGAAGCGACTTGTTCTAATTTTGAAAACATAAACTATCCTTACATATTGGAAATATTTTTCGAATTAAATCTGCAGATTTAAAAAATAAAAAAGCGGCTTTAAATTAGGCCGCTTTATGCCTTAATCTGACAGTCAGATTAAGGCTTTCAAAATGTAAATAGCTACTTTGTAGTCGTTGCAGGAGTTGCTGGTTTTGAATAACGCTTATTAAAACGATCGATACGACCCTCGGTATCCATCACGCGTTGCTTGCCTGTGTAAAATGGGTGTGACGCCGAAGAAATTTCAACTTTAATAAGTGGATATTCCTTACCATCAGTCCATTTAACCATTTCTTTAGAGTTCATTGTTGTTGTTCCGATAAACATAAAATCGCAAGACATATCTTTAAAAACGACTGTGTTTACTTTAGGGTGCATGTTTTCTTTCATAAGCGTTCCTTTATAGTATAAAATTCAATGGCTTAGGTGATAACATAATTTTTGCCTGTTGCACAAGAAAAAATCACAGAAAAATTATTTCTATATAAGGCCCATGGTCCAGCCATTTTTTAAAGAAGCGACAGAAAAACAAGTTATTTTAAACACTTACCTAAACTATTCGGTTTCTGACGAGGGGGCCAGAAGTGATTGAAAGTGTAAACAGCCTTCCGCCTTAATTTTGAATTGTAGGTTCAAAAGTCGTTCGTTGTTTCTAGTGAGCTCGATAAAGACATCATCGGGAGCGCCGGACTCTAGTTTGGGCTCGGTCACCTCAAAGGGTGTCGATAAAATTTTGTTCAGATTTTTTTCAATATGCACCAGTGTCTCGGGGCAACTTACGTCGGCCTCGATGATACCCTGATGTGCGACCTCGTTGGTCGCAAGCAGAGATTTAAGAATTTGAAATTTAGAATTTTTTAATTCTGAGATTAGGCTTTGTAGGTCGGAAGTTTTATAGCATTTAAAGTGGTGATCTTCAGAGTAGTTTTCGATCTGGGCTGAAAGAGTTGATTTCGAGTCACATGAAATCGGTCCCATATAAACATCCCAATCATATTGAGCATTTATTTTTTTTAACCATTCAACCGCTTTAGAGTTCAATTTTTCTGTTTCCGAATAACATTTGGCTATGTGCAAAGATAGATCACCAAAATTACCCTCTGCCGTAGTGTTTTCAGAATTTGCATCTAAAACATAATAAACATTTATACAGTTGGCAGCATTTTTTAAAAATTCGGCCTCTTTATCAGAACAACTCGGAAGCATAAATACTTTTTTTGCAGAATCTTGGCAGGTGATCTGAACCGCCGAAGAAAGGTCGGCAGGCCCCTGAAAAGAATCTTGTGTGGTCACGGGATCGGTCAATTCAGCCTGAGTTTTTTTGTAAAAATAAAAAAGCACAGCAATTAAAAAGGCCCCGATCGCAAATGCGATCACGGCCTTTTTTGGTGCTGATACAGATTCTTTATTTTCATTGTGAGATTGATCGTTAACCATTCATACTCTTTAAGAACTCAGCGTTTGTCTTTGTTCGTTCGATCTTGTCCATAATAAATTCCATAGCATCAACAACATTCATTGGTGCTAAAACTTTTCTTAAAATCCAAAGACGACTTAAATCACCCTTGTCTATTAATAAATCCTCTTTGCGAGTGCCAGATTTGTTTAGATCCATACATGGGAAAATACGTTTTTCCATCAGTTTACGATCCAATTGAATTTCTGAATTACCCGTTCCTTTAAATTCTTCAAAAATAACCTCATCCATGCGCGACCCTGTATCAATTAATGCAGTTGCAATAATTGTTAACGATCCGCCCTCTTCGATATTTCGGGCTGCACCGAAAAAGCGTTTTGGTTTATGAAGTGCATTCGAGTCAACACCACCTGATAAAATTTTACCCGACGGCGGGACGACTGTATTGTAGGCTCGGGCAAGGCGCGTGATAGAGTCTAATAAAATGACGACATCATGTTTGTGCTCAACTAAACGTTTTGCTTTTTCTAAAACCATTTCAGCAATCTGCACGTGTCTGGTTGGAGGCTCGTCGAATGTTGAGCTGACGACTTCGCCTTTTACGGTGCGTTGCATATCGGTGACCTCCTCGGGACGCTCATCAATCAGCAAAACAATCAGGTAGCATTCCGGATGATTCGTCGCGATGGAATGGGCAATGTTTTGCAGGATGACAGTTTTACCGGTGCGCGGCGGTGCCACGATCAGGCCGCGCTGGCCCTTGCCGATGGGTGACACGATATCAATCACCCGCGGCGAAAAATCTTTCCGCGTCGGGTCATTGATTTCCATCTCCAACCGCTGGTCCGGATAAAGCGGCGTCAGGTTGTCAAAGTGAACCTTGTGCTTGACCTTCTCCGGGTTTTCAAAATTGATGGTGTTGACTTTTACCAGGGCAAAGTAGCGCTCGCCATCCTTCGGGCTACGGATCTGGCCCTCAACCGTATCACCCGTCCGCAAGGTGAATTTCCGGATCTGGCTGGGGCTGACATAAATATCATCAGGCCCTGCGAGATAGTTCGCTTCGGCTGAACGGATAAAGCCAAATCCATCCTGCAGAACCTCGACAACACCTTCACCGACGATATCAACGCCGCGTGCTGCAGGTGTTTCAAAATGGCAAACATCA
>JAYVKY010000179.1:0-7701 GCA_043767965.1 Pseudobdellovibrionaceae bacterium | reverse complement strand
ATCCGACGACATTTTATCGCAAGTTCGCGATCTGAAGGGGCAACTTGCAGCGAAAGAAACTGAATTTTCAACAAATTTAAATACTGATAAAACAACTGTGTTATTTGATACGACTGAACTTGAGGGTCTGCCGGCTGATTATTTGGCTGACTTAAAAACGGATTCAACTGGTAAGTATATTGTAAATACCAAAGAAAGTGATTATCCGCTTGTCATGCAAAATGCTTTACAATCACAGGCGCGCGAAAAAATGATGCAGGGTTATTTAAGTCGCGGCGGCGCAAAAAATACTAAGCTTTTAACTGAAGCCGTCCAATTAAGGGCCCAAATTGCAAATTTGATGGGGTTTAAATCCTGGGCTGATTATCGCACGAACGGTCGCATGGCCCAAGACAGCACAACAGTGCTTAGTTTTTTAAACGGTTTGAAATCAAAATTGGCTCAACGTAATCAAGATGATTTTGCAAAAATTTTAAAATTTAAACAACGATCAGAACCCGAAGCTGTCGAGTTAAAACCTTGGGATATTTCTTATTACAGTTATCAATTACAGAAAAAAGATTACAACTTAGATACCGAAAAAATTCGTGAATATTTTCCGGCTGAGGTTGTGATTTCGGGGCTTTTTCAAATTTATTCAAAAATGCTGGGCGTTCGCTATGTTCAGGTGACTGACGCAAAAACATGGGCTGCTGACGTGCAACTTTATGAAATTCACGATGCCGCGTCAGATGATATGATCGGTTATTTTTATACTGACTTTTTTCCGCGCTCTGGAAAATACGATCATGCGGCGGCTTTTCCGCTGATTTCGGCCCGTACTTTACCTGACGGAAAATACAGCTTACCGGTTTCGGCTATCGTTTCAAATTTGAATCCGCCAATGAATGGCAAACCGTCCTTATTATCGTATGATGATGTTGAAACAATTTTTCATGAATTCGGTCACATCATGCACCAAACATTAAGCCGCGCACCGTACGCAAGTTTGTCGGGCTCTAGTGTGGCTCAAGATTTTGTTGAAGCCCCATCACAAATGCTTGAAAATTGGGTTTGGGATGAAGGTGTTTTAAATTTAATTTCGGGTCATTATTTAAATCACTCTGAAAAATTACCGCCCACATTATTAAAACAAATGATCGCGGCACGGGGCTTTAATCAGGCCTACGGATACACAAAGCAACTTTTATATGCATTGTTTGATATGACTTTGCATACACAAGATGGCTCTGCAGATGTGAATCAGACCTACCTTGATTTATACCGCCAAGTGGTCGGTCAAGAGCCCTTGGCTGGCTCGCAATTTCCGGCCTCGTTCGGTCATTTAATGGGTGGCTATGATGCTGGTTACTATGGTTACCTGTGGTCAGAGGTTTATGCCCAAGATATGTTCACACTATTTCCGTCACAAGATATTACCAGCCCTGAAGTTGGTGGCAGATATCGAAAAAATATTTTAGAGCCCGGCAACATGAAGGATGCCTCTGAATTGCTGCATGATTTCTTGGGTCGCGATCCGAACTCTGATGCTTTTTTTAAGAAATTGGGAATTTAACTAGGAATTTAAATTGGTGCGACCGCCAGGATTCGAACCTGGGACCCCAACATTCGTAGTGTTGTATTCTATCCAGCTGAACTACGGTCGCACATGATAAATTTAGGTGAAATAAAGGTTTACAGAAAATCTATCTCAAAATCAAGGGCAGACTATAAATCGATGTATGCTTTAAACTTGCGCTGAAATAGAGTCCCTAATTCGAATTCACAGAAATCTGAATTGAATTATTTACTTAGTTGTTTAGTTTTGGTAATTCTGAGTCTGCTCAAAAAATCAAACTAACACGGAGATAAAATGAACTTACGCTACTTAACACTGGCAATGATCACTGTTGCAACAGCAACTGGCTATGCCGCAACAACACGAACTATTGCAGCGGCCAACCAAACAAAAATCACAACTGAAACAAATACGACAGCGGCACCCGCACAATCACAAATTCAGTTTGCACCAGCTACAAAAAACATCCACTTAATGGTCAACGTAATGGGTTTATCTACGGGTAAAACTGATTTACACGCGAACTTATTTGCAACAGAACAAATTGCTGTCTCTTTAGGTTATGGATCAAAAAGCGAAGAAGACAAATTCATTAAACAAACCCCCGCGTCTGAGCAAAAAGTAACTGTAAATACAAATCTATATACAGTGGGAGCGGCTTATTATATTTTAGATCATTCAAGTAAATATAATTTTATTGTGAACGGTTTAGCCGCATTTCAGAAAAAATCTGATGCCTTACATGTTGAAACAAATGGTGGTCTAGGTTTGAAATTAGATGCCATGTACAAATTTAATAATGTTGCGTTCAATACGGGTTTTCAATCAACAATGATCGATGGCGATTCAAATACAGACTTTATAGTTGCTGTCGGTTACATATTTTAATCATACTGCTGGACAGCGTGGCTTGTCTGATGAAACTGACTAGGGCACGCTGAATACGGATACTTGTTCTTTTATAATTAATTTCGTGCGGAGAGGTGGGTGAGTGGCTGAAACCAAGCGTTTGCTAAACGCTCTTAGTTCCAAAAGAGCTAACGCGGGTTCAAATCCCGCTCTCTCCGCCATTTTTTTACGATCCAATTTAAATAAATTTGTCCAGCATAATTAACGAAAGATCTCGGACTAGGGTTTTTGTATCCATAAAATAATTGGGATAACTTTCTTCTAACTTTTTGATGTCCCCGGCATTCACCAAAACAATATTAATTTGCTTATCATTAAAGTGAGTTCTTTCTAAATCCAAGTAGGCTTTTGCGGCTACATCAAATTGGCTAGCGCCAAATGTTTGTAAAGAAATCGTATTATCTCGAGAGTTCAGTAAAATTAAACTATAGTGCCCTTTTCTTCCGGTGGTAGTGTTTTGGGTAACCGTTTTGTAAACCGCTGTATAAGCATTTAAAATATGACTTACTTGTAATTCAGTAATGAAATTTTTCAAATTTTCCATCAGGATATTTTGCGAAAGTGATCGGTGCTGTTTTAAAACAGGTCGTTGCTCCTTCATAGCAAAAGCAGAACTTAAAAGCGAAAAAAAATCTAACCATTTTTGATTGCCTTGGCCTGATTTAAAAGAACTATTTTTAAGTGTACCAAAGACTTCAACTCCTGTAGCCCAGATGTGTTGTAATTGAGATCTTAACTGTATCTCTAAAAATATACTTGGAGTTCTTGAATACTTATAAACAAGATGAATGCCGCGATAACCATCCTTTTTAGGATCTTGAATATAGTCGTCCATTGAAAATAAGTGGTGTTTAGATTTCGATTTTTTATATAAATCCAGTAAACTATATACGTCCTCGGTGGTTTTTAAAATAGCTCTTAGTCCACCAATATCTTGCATTGCTGATAATCGCATAGTTTTATGATTTGAGAGTTTAAGTAAAATTGAAGGCGTTCTTTTTAGTCTCTGTGCAACTATGGCGTTGTTTTGAATTTTTTGTGCTCTAGTTTTTAAGACCTTCGCAAAAGTATCTAATGGAACCGCATGAATAGCGCGCCAATTAGAAAGTACATCTAGAGCTTGAAGCTTTTCGTTGCTAATTATCGATTTACTTTTTAAGAGTTCGCCAGCCTTATCAATTTTTGTTTTGCTATACAAAAGATCAACTAACTTCATAAAAATCACCCGTTTTTGCGAGTTTAAACTCGTAACCTATTGATATTTCAAGAAAACCATATTTTGCCCCAAAATGGTAGTGCTAACTTCAAAAAACTCCTAGTTTTTATAAGTTTAAACTTGTAAACTATTGAAATCATTGAATTATGATTTTTATCATATCTAATGTAAACGATTTGAAATAATTTTGCCTTTAAAGTATGTGTTCATTCAATTTAAGTGCTTTAAATGAAAAAAGAAACACACGCAGTTTGAAACTCATCTACGTGTGTCCGCCATTTATTTTAAAGTAAAAATCGCAAGAGAATCGAAAAATCAAAACGTAACAAGTAGTTGAAATCACAAACACGGGGCCGACAGTCGCGGCCTGAATCTTTCGTGAAATTTCCGGAAATGTGGCGAGTGTGCTTCTTTTTTGCTTCTCGGATGCTTCTTGAGATTCAATGCAAAAACGCCATCTGGTTTTTGAACAGATGGCGTTTACTTTTATAGACAGAGAATGTTTATTTAGCTAGTGACTTTAATCGAGAGGACCGAAGCCAATTACAGCCTCCGAATCGGTATCGAAAATTCGCTTAAAGCTGAAGTCCCGACTTTAAAATGTATAGACCGTACATGCAGACGGTACAAATGTCATTGTAACGGGGCTCTGTACACCCAAACTGCTATCTGTATAAACGGCGGTCATGACAAGAGTGGTTCTATTGGTGGAAATATACCACCAATCGCCATTTGGTGTCGCAAAATCGTCAACAAAAGCTACCGGCCCCGTTGCCGCCCCAACTTGAGATGCTGCGAAAAAATTAGTAGTGCCAATTTGAATGCTGGCACTCCGCACATCCGCCACCGCCATTATATCACCAGCGCTAGTGATATAGGCCTGATAGTCCACAAACAATCCATTTAATGCTGTGCCAGCCGCGCCAGTCAGGCCTGAAATAGCTCCTGCGCAAACAATGGCTGTAGAAAACTTATTGTTTGTTCCGTTTGTACCATTTGTTCCATTCGTTCCATTGATACTGATGATTGCCCATCCTGTGGTTTTACAAACCCGAAACTGAGCAGGTGTCTCGATGTAGTACAATCGGCCAACGATATCTCCGGCACAGGAAGGTAGGTCGGTTGGCGTTAAAGCGCTATATGAAACCCACGGATTTGCAGGTGTTGGTGCAGTAGAGCCCCCGCCTCCTCCGCTGCCAGAACAAGCAGCTAAAGGTAGAATTAAGAATACAGCCATTAAATTTTTCATTTGATACCCTCCAGTATAAATAGATCCCCATTTTATTTTAACCTGCCTATCGAATACCTGCCTAACAGGCATCATGTAAAGAAAAAAAGTGTCTAGAGTCTAATTTAATGGATGATGGGAATTTTAATAAATCTCTATTTTTAAGGGTGCTTGGCAGTCATATTGCAAAGATCCGAAAATCGAAGGGTTATAGTCAGGATAGGCTTTGTCTTGAGGCAGGTTTTTCTCGCGGCGCAATAAGTAAAATTGAAAGTGGTAAAGTAGAGCCTCGAATTTCGACGCTTGCATTGATTGCGCTGACTATCGGTGTGCCACTTCGTAAGATAACTGAAATAGACTTAGAGCACTTGGATCGGACTGGAAAGTAATCTCCATGGGATGGCTCATAACCACCAAACCATCTTATATTTGAATTGGAAAATTGGAACGAAATTTATTTGTGCAATTCACACAACAAAAAAATAAAAAGCCAAGCGCTACTTCTGCTCGGCTTATCTGATGCGAGACTGATTACTTTTGCACTTAGTGTATAGTAACAGATATTCAATCTTAAATCGTGGCGTTCTGCTCGAGTCTTCTGGCCTAGGATCGGTTGGAAATTGACTCAATTGAATTAGTCTTCATCGTAAGTGGGAAATTTGTTTTCGGGATAAACTTTTTTGTTAAGTTCTTTGTTATCAATTATGTGAATTAGATAAATGATTAAACCAGTTTTTGAATCCACGCACTTATAAAAAATACGATACCGACCTTCACCAAAAACCCAGGACTGATCGCCCGTGGTCGGGTGTGCAGCGGCAGTGGTCGGGTTTTGTTCTATAAATCGCAGCACCTGATCATGTTGATCAAAAAATTCAGAAACTTTATCGATCGATTCAGCTGCCGCTAAAATGTAATCTTCGATACGCTCAAGTTGATTATTATAATTTTCTGAAAATATAAATTGAGCCACAGTCAGTTACTTCTTTTTGGTTAAACGATCTAGTCGTGATTTATCACCAATTTTATATTCTTTTGTTTGCCCTGATACAACATCTGACATTCCTAAAAGGCGACGCTGCAAAGATAAAATTTCATCCTGCATTTCTTGGTAGGCTATTTCTTTTAGTAAAATATAACAATCACCCGATCGGCGCTGAATGCGAATTGGTTCTTTCGTTGCTAAATCAAGATAGTCTTTCATTTCGGCTCTGAGCTGTTTTGGATTTGTGCTTTGCATAGTGCCTCCAGATCAAATAGTACCACTAAGTGTACACCTTGTAAAGCGCTACTTAAGTGCTCAAAACCACTAGTTAAATCACCCCATCCAGCAGGGCCTCGATGTATTTTTTGATCTTTACCACGGCAAATCCATGCGGCCTGTTTCTAAATGGGCGATGTAAGTAACAACAATTAATCAGTAAAACTTTTGCACGCAGTTTGAAACTCATCTACGTGTGTCCGCCATTTTTAATCAGGTATTTCATTTTTCTTTCAGGTTAAAAGCGTACCCCGGTAAATGACTGGCCTGTTTGCTGCGCGTAAGTTTTTTTCCCTCAGCTACCGCGTCTTTAAAATCCGATTTACTTTTTAAATGAATTGTTAAATTCTGTCGCAAATACGCGGCCCATTGAAATTCGAAGAACGGGGTATCTTGTTTATTAATAAAACCTAATTCACGAAGGGCCCACGCTAAACTACGGTAGGGGTCGTCAGCCAAGCAACGAATGTCTGTTGGCAACATCGACGGCAAGTGGGGGCCCATTCCGAATTGGTCGTGCAAATAACACCAATTATTTTTTATCATTAAATTCCAAAATTCTTGTTCTTTGAGATGACTTAAGTCTTTGACATTTTTCAGGTCATATTCTTCGATACCAAGCTCCCAACAAGCGCGTAGGTAATGATGATGATCAATCAAATACGCTTCCTGTTTTGGCCCCAAAACAACCGGTATGACATGCTCTTTGCGATAGGCGGCCATTTCTTTTGCTTTCATTTTTTTCATTTTTGAAATTTTGGCTTCAATTTCTTTCATGCCAAGAACGAATTGCGTGGGACGCAAATCAAGCAACGAAACTTTTTTCATTTCATCTCCTTATGGACTAGCAGCAAATTTTTAACTTTTCGACGGTGCAAATGCGGCAATACAAACCACGTCCAGGTAAAAATAGCGCCAAGAATAAATGTAATAACGCCGGCTATCGCAGCCGATCCAATAACAACCTTCGAAACTATATAAATGTCAGCGCAGGTTCCCAGCGCTAACGGCAGCATAGCCCAAGCAATAAAGGCACTCGATAAACTGATAAAATGAACCGAAATTTGGTGATTCGCCTGCCGGTGATACGCCGCCGGAGCCATAACCAAAACCGCAGAGACCGCAATCAACAGCAATGCAAACAAGTGAATCAACTGCTCGCCCTGATTAAGATTCGCTTTAAAACCCTGATTAAAAACGGCGATCAACTGAAAACCAAACAAGGTCTGAATTCCGGGAAGAACCATTCGCGCTTCTTGCTCAACAGTATTGGCCTGCTCTCCTAAATTTTGTTCGAATTGTACATGTTCAGGTAAATTTGAAGGGATCGTTTTATTTTCCATGTATTAAGAAAAACATTTTTATATGAGAAAGTCGATAGGTGTCGTGCTGACTTAAATTAATTGAAATATTTTATGTAATAATACATAATTACAAATGAGGAATTTATGAAGTATCAAGCATCTTTACTAAAGCATATCGAAAATAGCTCGGACCAAATTCGAAATATTCATATGATTTCTGAAAAG
>JAYVKY010000178.1:0-5475 GCA_043767965.1 Pseudobdellovibrionaceae bacterium | reverse complement strand
CCACCCTCTGCTGTTTGTACCAAAGAAATACCATCGTTTGCATTTCGTCTGGCTTGCACTGAAGATCTAATTTGCGACTTCATATTTTCAGAAATTGCTAAACCTGCGGCATCGTCAGCTGATTTCGTGATTCGACTACCGCTGGATAATTGCGCCGAAGACAATTGCATTGCTCTTTGGCTGTTGACTAAATTTCTTTGTGCATTGATCGCTGGTAAGTTTGTAGTAATTCGTAATCCCATTGTAAACTCCGTTTTTTTAAATTTATGCTATATATTTCATTTTCAATTCCTTTTGCGATTGTTCACAGCATCCGAGCTATGATGTCCCTGCAAGGCAGGTGACGTTTATTTAAGTGCTTAAAGTTTCTTCCCTAATATGATAATGAATCAGTTCATCATCATTTTTAATCTTCCGTAAAATCTTCCTTGTAGCCCCCTTTTATGTGGATGAGAGTCATCAATCACAAGTGGTGATTTTTTTGACTCTGCCAGACATCCTGCCTGGTGTTGTTTGTTATATAGTTTCTTTTTCGGGAAGTGCGACAGCATCTTGACAGGACATCAATCCAGATTTTAGTTATTTTTAATAAATTAGATCTTACTTCAGTCTTAAGACTCGACTGAAAACTTAGTTTTTATAGGGATGAATATCTAGTCACGTCTTGATTTTTTTATGAAACACAGACGCAAAGCCAGTCTGGCGACTGTCAAAATATTAATTTATTTTTTATAAAATAAATTAATCAATCTCGATAAAGCGACATAGCGCCACTTTGCCACTGATAAAGTATGATTTTTCTTGATTTCTTTTTAGATGAGGCTCGCTGATAAGACCTAGGGTGCATGTTTCATTCATTGCAGAAAAATGAGAGCAATTTTCACAGGCAAAGGGCAAGTTATATTTGTTGTAATCAGCCGGATGAATGGGATCTTTTTTGATCGTTGGTCTTATTTTTTTCTGCGAATTATTTTTGCTATTGGCCACAGACTTAAAAAACATCTTTTTTGCCAGATTGACAACTCTTATTTAAGACCCATCTTCAAATAGCACCATAGATTACCATAGGGGTACAGAATGAGCGATAGCGATAAAAATAGTCTACAAAAAATGACCCAGAAAAGCCAAGAAGCTATGCAAGCGGCAGCGCGTTTGGCCGAAGTTCGTAAAAACCCAACCGTAGAGCCCGAGCATTTACTTTTAGAGCTCATAGAGCAGGTCGATGGAGTTGTTCCTCGGGTATTACAAGAAATGAGAGTTTTGCCAGCAGGCCTGGTTCAGTTTCTAAATAAAACAATTTCCCAGTTACCACAGCTATCAAATCCGCAAGAACACACCTATGCGAGTGCACGCTTGCAAAAATTATTTAAGCTGGCCGAGGCTGAAGCTTTACAAATGAAAGATGAATATATTTCAACAGAACATTTCGTGTTGGCTGCATTCTTAAGCGATGATTCAAATATAAAAAATTTTTTAAAAGCAAACGGACTTAAAAAATCTGATTTTGCGATGGCTTTACAAAAAATCAGAGGAGCTCAAAAAGTGAATTCAGATCAACCCGAAAACCAGTACGAAGTTTTAAAAAAATATGCACGCGATTTAACTGAGCTCGCTCAAGAAGGAAAGCTTGATCCCGTCGTTGGCCGAGACGAAGAAATCAGGCGCGTCATTCAGGTCTTATCACGTCGAACAAAAAATAATCCGGTGCTGATTGGCGAACCAGGTGTTGGTAAAACAGCTATCGCTGAAGGGTTGGCACTTCGGATTATTAAAAAAGATGTTCCAGACCATTTACAAGGTAAAAAATTAATGTCGCTTGATATCGGTTCGCTCATTGCCGGAGCAAAATATCGTGGTGAATTTGAGGATCGTTTAAAAGCGGTTATCAAAGAAGTCACCAATGCCAATGGTGAAATTATTTTATTCATTGATGAAATGCATACCCTGGTTGGTGCCGGCAAGGGGGAAGGAGCTATGGATGCAGGACAATTATTAAAACCTGCCCTGGCCCGTGGTGAACTGCGCTGCATCGGCGCGACGACATTAGATGAGTATCAAAAACATATTGAAAAAGATGCGGCCCTTGAAAGACGATTTCAAACTGTGCTTGTGGATGAGCCAACAGTCGAAGAAACAATTACAATTTTGCGTGGACTGAAAGAAAAATATGAAGTTCACCACTCTGTGCAAATTACAGATGCCGCACTTATTGCTGCCGCAAAACTATCACACCGTTATATTACAAATCGTTTCTTGCCAGATAAGGCAATTGATTTAATGGACGAGGCGGCCAGCAAACTAGGTATTGAAAACCGCAGCGTACCACTGGCTGTCGACGAACTTGAACGTAAAATCTTGAGTCACAAAATTGAAATCCAAGCATTAAAAAAAGAAACTGATCAGAAATCAATTGAGCGGTCGGCGCAGATTACTGCTGAGTTAAAAGATCTGACATGGAATGTACAAGGTCTTCGAGAGAAATGGAAGGCTGAACGCGGTCAAATCGATCACATTAAAAATTTAAAAACACAAATTGAGGCTGTCAGGCTGGATATATCAAGAGCTGAACGTGATGCTCAATTTGAAAAAGCAGCCGAATTAAAATACGGAAAACTGCCCGCTCTCGAAAAAGAAATCTCAAGTCTTGAAGAAAAATTAAAATCAAAAGATAATTCACTACTGAAAGAAAAGGTAGATGCTGAAGACATCGCTGAAATTGTTTCAAAATGGACTCACATACCCGTTAGCAGGATGTTGCAAACCGAAATGCAAAAGCTGTTAAAAATGGAAGATGTTCTAAAGCAAAAAGTTATTGGTCAAGATCATGCCTTGGCTATTATTTCAGATGCTGTTCGCCGCAGTCGCGCAGAAATTAGTGATCCGAATAAGCCAATTGGCAGTTTTATTTTTGTGGGTCCTACGGGTGTCGGAAAAACCGAAACGGTTAAGGCTTTGGCTGATTTTTTATTTGATGATGAAACATCTATCGTACGTATTGACATGAGTGAGTACATGGAAAAACACTCAGTTGCACGTCTGATCGGGGCGCCTCCGGGGTATGTGGGGTATGAAGAAGGCGGGCAATTAACCGAAGCTATCCGAAGAAAACCCTATTCTGTTGTCTTATTTGATGAAATTGAAAAAGCACATCCTGATGTGTTTAATATTTTATTACAGCTTTTAGATGAGGGTCGTTTGACCGATTCACAGGGGCGCACTGTCGATTTTAAAAATACAGTGATCGTGATGACCTCTAACTTGGGTACAGCCGCCGAAGTTTCTGATCAAAGTTCTAAAAATATACAATTGGCTTTAAGAAAATTTTTTAAGCCTGAGTTCTTAAATCGAATAGATGATATTATAGAATTTAAATCACTGGATCAAAAAAACTTAAAGCGTATTGTCGAAATTCAACTCAAAGAGATCTTTGCAAGATTGAAAGAAAAAAATATTCAACTGAAGTTTTCAGATGATTGCATCGATTGGTTATCAAAAAAAGGGTTTGATCCGGTATATGGTGCACGGCCGTTGAAGCGGGTTATTCAAAATGAAATATTAAACCCTTTGGCGAAGTTGATGATCTCTGGCGAACTTAAGTACAGCTCTGAAGTCGAAGTTCGCATGAAGTCTGATCAAACTGTCGATTTTGTTTTCAGTAATACAGATAAGAAAAATTAATTCAATTATTTAGACTTACCCCCTATAGACTAGACGAAAGTATGCCGTAATAAAGTCTAGCTAGACTTTGATCTGTTTTACACAGGCCAAGGTCAGGTGATCAAACCAAGGGGTGTGTTATGTTAAGGAAAAATATTTTTGTAAAGTCTGTATCAATAATTGCCATAGGTACATTATTGATGGCGAATCAAAAATGCCAACAAGCCCCAACGGATCAAGGCCGCATGTTAAAGAAAAATATAAAAGTCGTTGGTATGGAAGCATCAAGATTTATGGATACGGCTGGATTTAATTTCTCAGAAGTCGCTCAGAATCAATTGTCTGGTGTTTTTTTTGAATCAAATTATTTTTTTGAAAGAAATAATTATCCAGGATCTTCTAGAAGTGTTCCCAAATCACAAAGTGGTATGCAAAAAGCATCAACCGCAACGGATTCAATGAATGCTCAGCTTAAAACATGGTTTCCAACGGCAAAAGCCTCGGACATAGAATTAACACGTGAATCAAGCTGTTTAATTTCGCGACCCCAACACTTTTTATACGGCAAAATCAATTCTCTTGAGGCTTACTCGGGTGGGTCTTTACAAGTTGGTTTTAATTCGGCTGTCCAGATCCCCGTTTCCGGAAATTTTAAAATGGATAAAATGAGAATGGATCTGAGCATGCATGCTTTTGACCCTTGGACTCAGCAAAATATGGCAAGTACAAATTCCGAAGTTTTCAAAACTGATTATGCGATTGGTTTTGGAATTGATTTAGGTATTATTCATTTGGGGCCACAGTTCTACAGAACAACTGGTATGGCCGAGATCATTTTAAAGGGCCTGCGAACAGCTGTTTCGGATGTCGCTAAACTGTTATTATCATTACAGCGTCAAGAATGGCAATCCAGGGTCATGCTTAGTCGCGACAATTATGTTGTGATTTTAGGCGGCGCTGAATTGGGTCTTAAAAAAGGTGATCGCTTAAAAATAGAAAATGAAGTACACGATTGGATGGGCGAGCCCTGTGCAGAAACGGGAGTTCTTGTTGGTTCAACAGTGGTTACAAACACACCTTGGATTATCGAAATCGAAGATGCCGGTAATTTAATGTCAAAAGCCAAAGTTTTGAACGTTGATGAAAACCAATCTATTGATGTTGGTGCACTTGTTCGCGTTGATAAGCTGATAGTTGATGCGCCAGTTGCTGCGCCGATTAAGCAATAATAAAAATGAATTTAACCAAAATACATGTTAGATCTACGGCATGTATTTCAGCTCTGTCTCAGATATTCTAGAAGATTTTAAAAACGGAAAATTTGTCATTATAACAGATGACGAAAATCGTGAAAATGAAGGCGATCTGATGATTGCAGCTCAATTTATAAAACCTGAGTACATTAATTTTATGTCTAAGTATGCGCGTGGATTAATTTGTTTGGCGATGACGGCATCGCAAATTAAAAAACTAAAATTACCAATGATGACTTCGGACAATCACAAAATGGGTCAAACTGAAACCGCATTTACAGTCAGTATCGAGGCCAGCTCTGGAATTACGAGTGGAATTTCCGCCTCTGATCGTACGTTGACGATTCTGACGGCTATAAATTCAGAAGCAAGCCCCGCAGACCTTATTTGCCCAGGGCACGTTTTTCCGCTGCGAGCCAAAAATGACGGGGTGCTAGAGCGCCCAGGGCATACCGAGGCCGGTATCGATCTAGCTAGATTGGTGAATTTGAATCCAGCGGCTGTTATTTGTGAAATTATGAATGACGATGGAACAATGGCAAGGGCTAAGGATTTATTTGAATTT
>JAYVKY010000177.1:0-2056 GCA_043767965.1 Pseudobdellovibrionaceae bacterium | reverse complement strand
GCTAGTCCAACAAGGAGCCTAAAGGCCCCTTGTTTCTCTCTTAGTTGGCCGCAATTGAAATCGTGATTGTATCCGTGTAAGTTCCAGCTGCTGCATTTGGTTTGTCATTAATCTTTATTGTGAGATTAGAGTTATTTGTTTGCAAACCGGGCAGTGAACCCACGTTCTTAACCTGTTGATCAACAATTGTTAACGTCTTATTAGCGCCACTATCGTAAGAAATAGTGTAGGCGGCTTTTTCTGTAGGATTGACGGTGTGAATTAACTTCGAAGCATTAGTAGATTTCATAAAAATCTTATAACCACTTGGATTGTTAGAAGTTTCAGCGACAGTTGCTATCAACTTGTCGACCTCGCCTGCTACTATATTTAGATTCAAAGCTGCGGGGTCCGGTGTGATGACAATATCATTAACCAGAGCAACCGTTCCAGATAATGATAAGGTTCCACTGCTTGCAGCAGTGGCCATAATGGCCAAAACAGTGGTTGCTACAAATAAAATACTTTTCATAATAAATCTCCTTTTTTGATTATTGCGAAATTAAGTTTTTTTGTTTTTGCAGTAAACATGCCATGCTTTGTTTATGGAAAAATTGCCCCATTGCTTTTGATTTATTGAAATTAGAACGAATTAATAATAGCTAGTCGTTCTATGTCAAAATACGTTTTAATTTTAATTTTTATATCTAGCCCATTTTACCCCGTCTCTGCGGAGGAATTCACTACTTCAATGTTAAAAAAAAGTACGAGTGCAAGTACAAGTATTTGTGATAAAGAATCAAGCTCCGTCAACGCATCTATAAAGTGTGAGCTTAGTAATGATGATCAAAAAATAAGTTTGATAAACCAAGCCCCGCCACTCATTGAAGAAACTTATGAAGCAAAGCAGGAAATCACAGCGCCAGAAAGAACCGTCCTAGTCAGAGAGCCAAACAAAAAAACCATGCAATATGCCGGCAAAAAAATAATTTTAGTAGACCAACAAAAGAAACAGTCATCTGAGGTTAAAACCGAGTCGCAACCTGAACTAAAACCGATACTCGCTTTAGAAACTACCAGCGAAATCAATGTCTACAGCATTCAGGAGCGTGACACCATATACTCAATTACGCGAAAATATTTCAACGGCAATATTAATGGCATGCGCGTGGGCCTGGCTAATTTTCTAGCGCTGAATAAAAATATTACACTTACTGATAAGCTTAATATAGGTCAAAAAATTATTATTCCGGGCCTCACAGGCCGCGAAGAAAAAAATGAAAATATACAGACCATTTCAATCGAGAAGAAACTCACTGTATTCTTCGACTATCGCTTTAATTATATTTCGGTGAAAAATATGACCAGTTTGGTTGAGTACAATTTTAATACCGCCTATGACCTGGAAGGCGGCATCGAATACCAAAGAAAATTGTCATCCCACAATTATTTGATCGTAACTTTAGGAGTCAGTGATTGCTCGATACCACTTTCAATAATAACAACAACCTTGATCTTAAATCCGTCCCAAAAAACCCTGGGCCTGGGATCTTTGGGTATCAGACATGAGTTTTCAGAAAATAATTCACTGAGCTTTAACTTAAATTACCGGCCGTATTATTTTTTAACTGCCACCACGCTTGAATATGAGTTGTCGACTTCGGGCAACATGACATTTGAAAACCACTTCTATGACGAAAAAGAGAGCGTGCTGGGATTTACGCTTGGAGCTGAGGCTATTAGTGCGCAGAACTATGCAAATTTTAAATCGGAGAATGGCTCGGTCTTGAGCTTCAGTCTTCTTTACCGTCAGGATTTTTTAACCAAAAACCGACTTTCAGCGCAATTTTATTTTCAACAACGATCACAAAAATCGACTTTTTATAAAATGAATGATAAGGGTGCTGGTCTAAAGTTTTCTTACACTTACAACTTTAATTTAGAATAATTTACCTGTGTCCATTACTGTCACAGACGTCCTGTCAACAGAAGTAATATGATTATAATCACTAATAAGCCGACGCCGCCACTTGGTCCGTAGCCCCTGTTCTTGCTGTGTGGCCATGTTGGAAAGGCG
>JAYVKY010000176.1:0-7600 GCA_043767965.1 Pseudobdellovibrionaceae bacterium | reverse complement strand
ATTTTGGGCTTTTAATAATTTTGAATCTTTAGACAAAGGTTCTTTTTCAAAAACATCCAACGCAGCGCCCGAAATTAAATTATGTTCAAGGCCATAGACTAAATCTTCTTCGTTCACGACTCCGCCTCGACTGGTATTGATGATGATCGCATTTCGATTGGTAAATTCAAAATGTGATCGGTTCAACATGTTTTTAGTTTCTATTGTCAGCGGCACATGAAAACTTAAAACGTCAGATTGTTTTAAAACTTCTTCATAACTGGATCGTTCAAGTTTTAATTTTACAAATACATCGTCCTCTTGGTAGGGATCGAAAGCAACAATCTGCATTCCGAAGGCTTTTGCGAAACCGGCAATTTTTTGCCCGATGCGACCCAGTCCGACAATGCCGTAGGTGCGTCCGGATAATTCAAAGCCACTTAATTGTTCGCGGTTCCATTGGCCTGTTTTTAAATTTTTTTGCGCTTCAATGATTTTACGTGAGCAGGCAATAACCAGGCCCCAAGTTAACTCGGCGGCTGATGTGACATTGGCGTCAGGTGTGTACATGACGCCAATATTTTTTTCTTTAGTTGCAATTAAATCAATGTGATCAAAGCCACTGGTGCAAGTGATAATGCATTTTAATTTTGGGGCTTTAGTTAGTAATTCTTTGGTGATTTTCGTACCACTTCGAATGATTAAAAGTTCAGTATCAATAATTTTTTCTTGCAGGTTGACGCCCGTGGATAGGCGTTCAATCTGAAAAAGTCCGCTTGTTGATAATAGGATCTGTGCTTCGGTTGAAAATTTTTCTGTGATTAAAACTTTGATCACTTGGGTTCGCTTTCTAGTAAATATTTTTTCGAGGCAAGTTCAATTTTTTTAAGATCTAAGGTGATTCCAAAATCAATCAACGCTTGGGTAAGGCGCAGTGTTGCCGCTGACAAGTCATTGTCCGTGATATAACCCATATGCCCAAGGCGTAAAATTTTACCCTTCAGTTGATCTTGTCCGCCCATCACTGTCAGAAAATATTTTTTTTCTAAGTGTTCGCGTAGTTTCACGCCATCAATCTGCGAAGGCAAATTGATGGCCGTCACCGAATCAGACGGAGCTTTTGAAAATAAAGTTAAGCCCAATACAGTGGTCATCGAGCGTGTATAGTCGGCTCTGCGTTTTAATTGTGAAAAGTGTTTATCCAGACCCAATTCTTGAATTCGTTTTAAGATAAAGTCTAAGGCTCTGATCAGTGGTACGTTTGATGAAAATAAGGTTTCGCCTTTTTTATTGGCTTCGAATTCTTTTCGGATATCAAAATAAAATTTGGGGCATTTTGCGATTCGAATTTTCCGCCATGCTTTTTCAGAAAAACTGACAAAACTCATGCCTGTCGGCAACATGACGGCTTTTTGGCTGCCGGCAACCAGCCCATCAATGAACCATTGATCCATGGGTAACAGATAGGCACCGACGGCAGTGATGCCATCGACTAAAAATAGGGTATTTGTTTTATTTATAATCTTCCCTAAGTTTTCGATATCATGTTTTGTGGCCGTACTCGTTTCGCAGGCTTGTGTTAAAACGATTTCAGTATCAGGATTTTCATTTAAAAATTTTTCAACAGCAGAAACAGAAACGGCTTCACCCCAAGGAACATTCATTCTGTGAACATCTGCGCCAAAACATTCGGCCATCTCTGCCCAGCGTTCACCAAATTTACCAGAAACAATCACAAGTACTTTGTCTTTGGGTGAAAGCACATTAATCAATAGGCTTTCCATGCCGCCGCTGCCCGTGCACGAGTGCATAAAAACCTGATTTTTTGTTTGAAATAAAAATTTAAGCTGTTCAAAAGTTGATTTTAAAATGGCATCAAATTCAGGGGTGCGATGATGTATCATGGGTAATGATAAAATCTTTTGAACTTCCGGATGAAGCTGCACCGGCCCCGGTGACAGCAATAAGATCTGATTTGACATATACACAGCCTTTAGGTTGTTATTACATCAATGAATCAATTCTTTGTCTCACGATATTTTAAAGTCACGTTCAGCGTCATTGGCATCATTTTTTTATTTAACTTTACAAGCTCATGCGCTTACAAATTAAGTAATAAAATTGATACGTTACCAAAAAATACTAAAGTATTATTTATTCCTGTTTTTAAAAACAGTTCCTCAGAACCCCTTGTTGAAAATTTTTTTACAGATTCAATGCGCAGTGAAACTTTAAGATCAGGTTATGCCCAAGTTGCAAACTCTGAACAAAATGCGGATGCCGTACTGATTGGCACAATACAAAGTGTTGAAATTATGTCCTCGTCAGATGACTCAGTTATCGAAGCTAAAAAAACAGATTACCTACCAAATGGCACAGTGCTTACTTATCGAACAACGATTACTGTAACCGTAGACCTAAAACTTAAAAAAAAGGGTTCATCTGATGTCTTATGGACGGGCAGTTTTACTCAAGCTAAAAGCTATAAGCCACCGCAACTGACATTGCCGACAATTAATTCGGCGAACAATCTTTACAATTTATCAGCAAGCAGGCAGACTTTGTCGACCTTATCCAAAGAGATGATGCAGCTTGCATTTGATCGAATGGTTGATAATTTTTAATAAATTTTTATAATAAATTTCTTTTGATTTAGGATTTATGGCTGCAAGTAATTTACTAACTTTAATTGATGATATTGCGACTCTGCTTGATGACGTCTCTGTTTTAACGAAGGTTGCGGCTCAAAAAACAGCGGGTGTATTGGGCGATGATTTAGCCCTTAATGCAGAGCAGGTTATTGGCGTCGCTGCCGAGCGTGAACTTCCAATCGTATGGGCTGTATTTAAAGGCTCTTTAATTAATAAACTGATACTTGTACCAATGGCTTTGGCATTAAGTATTTTTATTCCGTGGCTTGTAACACCGCTTTTAATGTTGGGCGGTTTGTATTTATGTTACGAGGGATTTGAAAAAATTGTTGAAAAGTTTTTTCATCGGCATCAAGAAAAAAAAATTGATATTATTGATTTTGAATTAGATTTATTTAAGTTTGAAAAAACAAAAATCAAAGGTGCAATTACAACGGATTTTATTTTATCAGCTGAGATTATTGCAATCACGTTAGGTATCGTTGCAAATAAACCATTGTTTCAACAAGCCTCTGTTTTGGCAATTACAGCTGTGGCAATGACTTTTTTTGTGTATGGGCTTGTTGCAGGTATTGTTAAAATTGATGATCTTGGATTATATTTAATAAAAGAGAAACCCCAATTTAAAAACTTAGGTCAACTTATTGTGCAATCAGCGCCATGGTTGATGAAAGGTCTGGGTGTCTTGGGCACAGCAGCTATGTTTTTAGTGGGTGGTGGTATTCTAACACACGGAATTCCGGCTTTAGCTGTAATTTCTGCTGATTTCTTGTTTCATGGTCTTGTGGGTTTGATCGCCGGTTCGATAATCGTCGCAGCGTTAGCCATTTTTAAAAAAGTATTTGGAAGAAAATAAATTATGCCTGTTGTTGATTCGCAAAAGATTTATAAAGACTTAGAAAATAAAAAATTCTCGCCAATTTATTTTTTTTATGGAGATGAACCCTATTTACTGGGCCAAATTCCAGATCGTTTTAAATTTGCAGTACTGGATGAGAATACCTTCGATTTTAATTTAAATATTTTTTATGCCGGTGATGCCGATATCACAACGATCAAAGATACCGTTGAAACGTTGCCGGTGATGGCAATGAGTCGTTTAGTGATTTTAAAAAATGCGCACGAGCTGAAAGAATCTGAATGGCTAGAGCTAGAGCCAATTTTTAAAAACCCGGTTAAATCCACAGTCCTTGTTATTTGTGCAGACAAGGTCGATAAGCGTAAAAAAAGTATTAAACTGATTTTTGAAAATGCGATCACCTCTGAATTTAAAAAACCTTACGATAATCAAGTGCCCCAGTGGATTAATCATTTGGCACAAAATTACGAATTAAAATTTTCCACTGATGCCACACACAGATTGCACCGTTTGGTTGGTAATAATTTATCTGAATTAAACAATCAAATTCAAAAATTAAAAAATTTCGTGGGATCAAAATCAATGATCGATTTAAAAGACGTCAATGACGTTGTTTCATATTCCAAGGAAGAAAGCGTTTTTGATTTTACCCGCGCCATTGGTCAAAAAGATCGTGTCACAGCACTGGAGCAACTGGTGCAACTGATTGATCAAGGCCAAAATGAAGTGGGTATTGTATCCTTGTTAGCTCGGCACATGAGGATTTTATTAACGATCAGATCGGGCTTGGATCAAGGTCTAGGCGGCGCCAAATTAGCATCATTGGCACAAGTGCCAGCGTATTTTGTTGAAGGTTATTGTGATCAGGCGCGCGTTTGGTCGATCAAAAAAATCGAAGATGCATTGGTCGTATTAAACGAAACGGATAAGGCTTTAAAATCATCACCAGTTTCATCACATATTTGGCTAGAAAATATGGTTCTGAAATCATGCTCCCTTTAGATTCATTATTTATTGTGTTGGCTGCATTTTTATGGGCCACAGATTCAATATTCAGGTATCCGTTAATTTCAAAAGGTTTAAATTCTGTTTCTATCGTATTTACTGAACATATAATTGTATTAATAATTTTAATTATTTTTATTTTGTATAAAAAAATTAAAATATTTCAATTATCAAAAAAGCAATGGATATCGGTAATGTTTATTGGTTTTTTTTCATCAGCATTGGCAACAGTCTTATTTACTTTAAGTTTTAAATTTGGAAACCCATCAGTTTCGATTTTGTTACAAAAATTTCAACCCATCGTTGTTATTTTATTGGGGATATTCGTTTTAAAAGAAAAACCACCCAAACATTTTTATTTATATGCGGCTATTGCGATGTTAGCAGGGTTGTTTTTAAGTTTTCCAGATTTTAATTTTTTAAATATATCAGACCACAATATTAATTCGGGTCTAATGGCTTTATCTGCAGCGATATTATGGGCAATAGGTACTGTTGTTGGCAAATCTGTCATGACCGATGTGCCCACCGTAGTATTAATTTTTTGGCGATATTTATTTGGGGCCATAGGTGTATTTTTTATTTCTGTGGTGCAAAAACAATCTATGGTATCTGAGCAATTATTTCAATTTCAAAACTTGTTGCCACTGTTATATATGGCTTTGATTGTTGGGCTACTGTCGATGGTTTTTTATTACCGAGGCTTAAAAACAGTTTTGGCAGCTCAGGCCACAATTCTTGAATTGATTTTTCCGATCACAGCTGTGGCTTTGAATTTTATATTTTTAGATCAAAAATTATCAATTAAACAGTTGATTGCAGGCGCAGTGTTGTTGATTGCAATAACTCAAGTTTCAAGAGAGCGTATTAATTACAGGACTGTCTAAAGATTTGATAGCTATAAAATCGATTACGATTTTGTTCTATTGAAATCAATTCTGATGAAGTATGTATTTTAAAATTTAATTGAACGGGGTGAAAACGCCCGAGCATTTTTGATTAAACAAAGATTCGCGTGCCGACTGGGCGCAATCATTATTTAAAGCGTTATTTTGAAGGCCCGCGCAGTATTCGTCGAGTGAATTAAATGAATGGCTATCTGTCTTACAGCCATTGACTTCTAAGTTATAGCTGAGGCCTTCATTGTTTTTGGCTGCTTTGCTCACAACATCGCAAGATATAAGAAATAAACTGATGAAAAATAAACTTAGCAATTTCATATCAAAACCATATCCTGGGCTATTGATTTTAAAAAAGGATCAGAATTCAATTCTTTTAGAACAAATGGTGTTAATGCGACGACATCGCTAAAGGTTTTTTCAAGATCTTCTTTAGTGTATTCGTGGGCAACCTGATTTCGCAGTTCACGGATTTTCATCCATGTATCTGCATTTGATATTAAATTCACTTTCTCAGCTTTGTCCAAATAGTCTCGAATTTCTCCGCGAAAACCAGGATCTAATTCTAAAACTAAAAAACGAATATATTTTGTTAAAAAAATATCTGTCATTCTGGCAAACCTTGAGGTCAGGGCTTCCCAACTTTCAAGTGCATCTAAATCTTTTTTATCTAGATTTGGATTTTTTTGATCTTTCAGTTTTAGCCAACTGAATTCAAGTGTTTTTAATGCGTCCAGAAAATCGGACTTATACACCTGAATCAGCTCTTTGTTTTTCAAACTCATCAGTTAATGTCTTTCAGACAAAGGCATCACTTTACGTTGGGCTGCGCCGATATATTCAGATAGCGGTCTGATGATACGATTGTTCGCCGTTTGTTCCATAATGTGTGCTGACCAACCTGTGGTTCTGGCCATTACAAAAATTGGTGTAAAGAAATCAATTTCAAAACCCATCATGTAATAGGCAGGTCCGGCTGGGAAATCTAAATTTGGGTAAATTTTCTTTTTTTCAACCATGACTTTTTCTAACGAGTCATACATTTTCATCCATTTTTGAACGCCGGTCACATCAGCCATCACTTGTGCGTATTTTTTCATTGTTGGCACACGTGAATCACCGGATTTATAAACACGGTGACCAAAACCCATCACTTTCTTTTTATTCGCTAAGGCATCGATCATCCATGCTGTGGCTTTGGTCTCGTCTGCGATTTCTATCATCATGTGCATGACCATCTCGTTGGCGCCGCCGTGCAGTGGGCCTTTCAGTGCTCCGATACCAGCTGTTGTTGCCGAATAAATATCAGACTGAGTCGAAGTCACAACGCGTGCGGTAAATGTCGAAGCATTAAAGCTATGTTCAGCATAAAGAACTAACGACACATCAAAAGCCTTTACAATTTTTGCATCTGGGACTTTATCGAAGCACATGTGAAAAAAATTTTCAGCAATTGATAAATTTGGATTTGGTGCGATAAAATCTAAACCCTTTTTAAACCGGTAATCGGCCGCCACCATTGTTGGAATTTTCGCCAATAGGCGAATCGCTTTGTCCATGTTGACGGCAGGGCTTGCATCCCAAACACGTTCGTCTTCGCATCCTAAAAAGCTAACGCCAGTGCGGATTGAATCCATCGGGTGACATTTTTTAGGTAAAGTTTTAATAATATTTAAATTGTCTTTTGAAATTTCACGCAATGACTTTTCTTTTTTAGAAAATTCGGCAAGTTGTGCAACGTTTGGAAGTTCACCGTTGTACATCAAGTAGGCCACTTCTTCGAAACTGCAATTTTCTGCTAAGTCTTGAACGGGGTATCCGCGGTAAACCAATGAATTTGTATCAGCATTCACCTTTGAAACGCTGGATGTATCCATCACGACGCCTTCAAGGCCTTTTTTAACGTTCATTTTTTCGGGTTCAGCGATGTAATCGGGGTTGATATATTCTGACATTTTAGGCTCCTTAGGTAAAATTTAATGACTTAACAGTATCAAAATGAATGAGTTCAAATCAATTTGTTTTATTTTAAGACGATATTTTTGAATTATATTGGTGCGCATTACATTTTTTCTGCTGTTCTATTTAAATTTTAGAATAAACGCCGATAAGAAGTCATGAAAAACATCTTTAAAGTGACAATTTATTTGTTGATGTTGTTTTCAATTTTTTCGTGTAAAAAGCTGATAGATGGTTCTTCGATTGGT
>JAYVKY010000175.1:0-7867 GCA_043767965.1 Pseudobdellovibrionaceae bacterium | reverse complement strand
TTCTAATTTACGAACGACTGCTGCAACGGATGATGCTTTTTGTCCGATCGCTACATAAATACATTTAATACCAGAATGTTTTTGATTGATGATTGTGTCGATTGCGATTGCAGTTTTACCCGTTTGACGATCGCCAATAATAAGCTCGCGCTGACCGCGACCAATTGGGACCAGGGCATCAATTGCCTTTAGGCCTGTTTGCATGGGCTCATGAACAGATTTTCTGTAAACGATGCCTGGCGCCTTCATTTCAACAATGCGGCTATGTGGAGTATTAATTGGACCTTTGCCATCAATCGGTTGACCCAACGCATTAACAACGCGGCCCAAAAGAGCCTCGCCAACAGGGACCGAAACAATTTTTTTTGTTCTTTTAACAACATCGCCTTCTTTAATTTGTCTGTCTTCGCCAAAAACAACGACGCCGACTTGCGATGCTTCTAGATTTAGCGCCATACCCTGAACGCCTGAAGAGAACTCAACAAGCTCCCCAGCCATTACGTTTTCCAGCCCATGGACGCGCGCAACGCCGTCCCCAACCGAAAGCACGCTTCCGGTTTCTGCGACTTCAACATTTTTATTGTACTTAGAGATTTGCTCTTTAAGAACTCGTCCGATTTCATCGGCCCTGATTTGTGATTCCATGAATTATAACCCCTTCTTCATAAGTTCGTCTTTTAATATTCGTAAATGCGCGTCGGCAGAATCGTCAAGCGTCCAGCCACTAACCTGAACTTTATATCCAGCAATCAATGATGAATCCTTTTCAAACGATAGCTCTACTTTTTTATTTAATGCTTTAGAGGCGGCAACCTCAACTTGTTTCAAAAACTCTGGCGATACCTCGGCGGCAGAGAAAAGCTTGCCCTTTGTAATTCCCGCCGCAGCCTGAACCATCATTGTTAGCTCTTTAGAAATTTCTAACATTGCGCCAACTCGGTTTCTCTCTACAAGGGTGCAAATAAAATTAAATGTTTCTACAGAGCACCGGCCCTCGATTGCAGACTTTGCCGCCGAAAGCTTGTTATCTAAAGAATTAAACGGATTCTTAAAAAATGAAACCACATCCGCCGTAAATGCCTTAGAAATTTCAGCCAACTGCAGGGCGCATTCGCCAGCAATACCTTTTTCATAAGTTACTTCAAAAAATGCTTTTGCGTATTTATCTACAACGATATCTTTCATGCCTTAACCTGTCCCAAATCAGAAATAAAACTTTTTTCAGACCTTTCAGTAATTGATTGTGTCGATGTGCGCACGCTTTCTTTTGCTGATAGAATTGCTTTTTCGATAATTTGATTCCTAATTTCGTTTTTCGCCTTATAAACTTCGGCGTTAATAATCAGGGCCACGTCGGACTTTATTTTTTCTGCCTGTGTGGTTGCATCTTGAATCATTTTTGCTTTAACGATCTCGGCCTCTAGCTGTGCCCTTTGAATCGATGCGCCCACTGTCGACTGTAAAAGTGACAGCTTGTCTTTGATTTCTTTTAATTCTGATTCGGCTTGTTTAAGGATGAGCGCTGTTTTTTGTGATTGCTCATTAAACGCCTCCTGCCTTTTAACAAATATTTCAACAACTGATTTTCGAATAAAGAAAAGCAATGCTATCAACAATATGCCCAGATTTAATGCCTGAATTCCAATTTTGCCAAAAGGTATGCCTTCATCCATGCCGACGTGTTCTGCATTATTAGCCAACGCTATTGTCGAGAGCAATAAAACAAATAGGGCCAGAAGTGTTTTCATTACAGACCCCCTTCAAATTTGTTCTTAAGTTGAATCGATATTTCTTGGGCCAGGGTCAAAACTTCAGATTGAGCTTTGTTTTTTTGATTTACGATGTCGGCGCGCGCGGATTGAGTATTTTTTTCTGCTGCAGATTTTGCTTCGGACAAAATATCTGCAGTGATTTTTCCAGCGTCCGTTTTTTTGTGATCAAAAATACTTTTTATTTTTTCATTGGTTTCGCGGGCTTTTGATTGATAAACCAGTGCTAGGTTTTTTGCCTCATCTGCAGTATCTTTTGCTACGGCATCAGCACCTTTTGTTCTTTTTTGGCGCTCATCATAAGCCTTAAAATACGGGCCATAGACATATATAGTTAAGAATGCGATTGAAATAACAAATAAAAAAAATTGAATAAATGCAGTTTCATTTGCGCCCAGCTGCAAAAGTATTTCCATGAAGCAACCCTTCGAAAAATTATAAAAACGATTTCAGACAACTTGAAATAACATTTTAATATTTTCTTGGTCAACACTTAGAATTAAGAGCTTTGTTTTGGTTTAGTTTTTAGGCACATATGATGCGCCCTCAAAGACAACGCCTTCGTCAATTTTTAAACTCGGAGTAGTTACTGTGCCTTTAAATTTTGCGGGAGGCACCATTGTGACCTTCTTGTGCGCAACAATGTTTCCTTCAAAAACACCTTTTAACAATACAGTTCCCGCCTCAACCTCGGCCTTAACGTGTCCACTTTCAGAAATAATAAGAACATCGCGAGTAAATATTTCGCCCGTAAATTGACCGGAAATTTTTGCTGCTCCACTAAAAGACATTCGCCCCTCAAAAGAGCATCCGTCTTCTACGAGCGCTGAGATAATCAGGTTTTCGCTCATGAGTTTATTTTCTCATAAATTGAATTTAGTTGATCGTCGCTATAAAAGTGGATTGTCAAGTCGCCTTTGCCAGCTCTGTAGTTTATAAAAACCTTAGTGCCAAGCGTTTTCTGTAGCTGAACAGCAAGCTCTTTTGCCAACCGTTGCGATAGGTCGGCCCCCACCTCATCAATTGAGATTTTTATTTTTTCTTCTTCGCTATTGGCGGCTTGTGGCTTAACCATGTTTTCAAGCGCTCGCACTGATAAGCTTTTTTCAAAACACATTTTTGCTAACCGTATTTGTTCTGTTTTGTTTTCGGCAGCCAATAAAACTTTGGCGTGACCAACGCTGAGTTTTTTATCTGAAATCATGCTTTTAATTTCATTTGGCAAACCAATTAAGCGCACAGAGTTTGCAATTGTCGAACGCTCTTTTCCAACCTTTTCCGCAACCTGTTGCTGCGAATAACCAAACTCTTGCATAAGGCGCTGATAGCTCTCGGCCTCTTCAACGGGATCTAAATCTTCGCGCTGAATATTTTCAATTAAGGCCAACTGCAGAGCTTCTCGATCCGAGTATTCTTTAATAATGGCTGGCACCTCGTGTAGGCCGGCAATTTGAGCCGCCCGCCACCTTCGTTCGCCCGCTATTATTTCAAAGCCGCCCGAGGCTCTTTTTCTAACTGTAATGGGTTGTAAAATACCGTTTTCGCGAATGGACTGGGCCAGTTCTTCAAGTGATGTTTTTTCAAATTTTTTACGCGGCTGAAACTGGCCCGGAACGAGTTTATCAACGGCCATGCTCCAAACTCTATTTTGATTATCTGCCGACGGTTGCTGACTAGTCATTAGTTGCTGGCTTCGCGCCATTGGCGCCGGCTCTGCCGCGCCGCCCAGTAATGAACCAAGGCCGCGTCCCAGTCGTTTTTTGTTTTGGTTTTCTGAATTAATTTCCATATGTTATATTCCAATGTCTGAGGATTTGTTTTGTTCTTTTATTGGTGATGTCGTTCCACGTGACGCAATTTCTTTACCTAATTCTAAATACATTAATGCGCCAATTGACCTTGGGTCGTATCCAAAAATAGATACTCCGTGACTAGGCGCCTCGCTGAGTCGGACGTTTCTTGGGATAATCACAGAAAAAACTTTTTCTTTAAAGTGCGTTTTAATTTCATCAACGACCTGGTGACTAAGATTGTTTCTCTTGTCAAACATCGTCAAAAGAATACCTTCGATGTGTAGATTTGGATTTATGCTCTTTTTAACAAGGCCCGCAGTGTTTAAAAGCTGGCTTAATCCCTCTAAGGCATAGTATTCACATTGAAGTGGTACCAAAAAGCTATTTGCTGCCGCTAATGAGTTTAGTGTTAATAAACCAAGCGATGGCGGACAATCAATAAGTACATAGTCATAGAGACTTGAGGCCACTGCAATCGCAGTTTTTAATCGGTATTCCCGCTGAGGCATGTCAACAAGCTCGATTTCGGCGCCCACAAGGTCAGGATTTGATGTCGCTATCCACAAATTGGGCTGACTTGTTTGAAAAACAACCTGCTGCAGAGTGCCTTCGCCAATAAGTACGTGATAGATGTTTTTTTCTTCTGTTTCGTGTTTTTTTATACCCAAGCCGCTTGATGCATTACCCTGTGGGTCCATATCAACAACTAAAACTTTTTTCCCAAGCTGGGCCAGGGCCGATGAAAGGTTTACGGTTGTTGTTGTTTTACCAACACCACCCTTTTGATTCGCGATGCAAATTACTTTTGTCATTTATTCCCCTTTATAGAGTTTGTGAATATAATGAGGTCCTGTTTTTTTTTATTCAATAAAATTGTTTCAGTTTTTGTGATTTTGATCCGATGTTCTACGTGGAACATATGAAAAACACTATTTTAAGGCTATTTTGCTCACTTTTATGTATGCTTATTTGTTTTTCGTGCAATAGACGCGATCCAAACCCCGAATTATCAGATGCTATCTACTCTGATTTAAATACAGAACTTGATATAGCACAAAAGAATTTGCTCGCCGAAACAACTCAGAACACAAAGGTTGCAGCTGACGTTGCCGCCGTAGTGCCACAAACGGGACAACAAAAATACGCAAAAAAAAGATATTTCGAATCTGTAAACAGCCTTGATCTATACAAACAACAGGTTAAGTACTTTGAAATCAGTCTGGAGCTTCGAAAGCGCGAGGCCCGAGCGCGCTATCTTGAAAGCCTTACCCCTCATGGTCGTGCGTGGCCAGATGCCAAAGAAATCGAAGATTATAGGATGCGCCTTAAGCTGCAGAAGGCAAAACTAAATTGGGGCAAAAAAGCAGATACTGATCTTAAAAAAATTGTTCCATATGGAACGCCTGAGGCTCAGGATAGGGCCCAGCCAGAACACTAAATGGTGTTAAGATGTTTTTTCTGTTTTAACAACGTACATTTTATGTGTTAAAGTGGGAATGCTGTATTCGCCGACGAGCCCTGGCTGCCAGACAGAGCAAAGCTGCGATGGAACCTGTGAAATCTCCATACTCCACTCTTCGGATTTTAAATGATAGATTGCGCCGCCAACTGAAACAATTTTTCGAAGCATCAGCATTGCGCGAGGCAGCGGAGCAAAGCCCCTAGTGATTCCTTGACGAATAGAGTTCTTTGAAAATTTTTCGATATTACGATTTTCAACAGAAACGTTTTTTAAACCCATTGCTGCAATCGCATGTTTTAAAAACTCACATTTTCTTTGGTCAGTATCAATGAGTATAATTTTTTGATCTAAATAAAGCGCGCCGAAGACCAACCCGGGGAAACCATTGCCGCTGCCAATATCATATAATGCTTCGTTTTTATTGATGTTTTTAGAAACAATATGAGACGCAAAGATTGAATCTGAAAAATGAACAGCATCCGCTGTAAATAAAGATTTTGGCGAGACTAAATTTAAAACTTTATTAAATTTGCAAAGTTCATCATGGTACTTTTTAAGTTTATTTTTTTGTTCAACTGAAAGATCTTTAAACCAACCATCTATGCGCCATTGTATTGTGGGCGCAACAAGAACGCTTGGTTCAACAGAATTAGGTTGTTGAGATGGTGGTTTGTTGCTTTTCAAATTTCGAATCCCGTTGTTTTTTATTATGACCTTTTAAGTATACCATAATAGCTTGAATCGCCGAAGGATTTACTCCACTAATTCTAGATGCCTGACCCAATGTCCGTGGTCGGACTCGATTAAGTTTATCAATCTCTTCATTTGAAAGCCCTTTGATTTCAGAATATTGCGTCAAATTAGGAATGTTTTCGTTTTCCATCTTTTTACTTTGTTTAATAATATCATATTGTCGCTTAACGTAACCAGAATATTTGACTTGGATTTCTACAGCCTCTGTAACTACTTCATCATCGATGTATACAAATCCAAGCTGAGCAAGGTTAGCAAAACAAATTTCAGGTCTACGTAAAAACTCTTCCGCAGTTGCTGGCTTCAATAGCGCTGTGCTTCCCATCGAAACGATTATTTGGTTCGTCTCAGGCTTTGGGTAAATAATTTTTTGCTGTAGTTCAGAAAATAATTTTTCGCGGTTTGCTTTTATAGACTCTAGTTGATCTAAATAAAATTCTGAAACAATTCCAAGCTTTCTAGAGGCCTCTGATAACCGATCAATTGTATTGTCCTCGCGCAAAATTAAACGATGCTCGGCGCGCGACGTGAACATGCGATAGGGTTCGCGTGTTCCCTTTGTGACAAGGTCATCAACCAATACTCCGGCATAGGCCTGATCACGATCTAATATGAATTCAGGCTTTTCCAAAACACTGTGTGCGGCATTAACGCCCGCAATAAATCCCTGTGCTGCCGCCTCTTCATAACCACTTGTTCCATTAATTTGACCGGCCAAGAATAGGTTTTTTATGGGTCGCGTTTCTAGCCTGTGATGAATTTGTGTTGGCTCGATAAAATCATATTCAACTGCGTACCCGTACCGAACAACCTTAACGTTTTCAAGCCCGGGGATTGTTTTTAAAAATTGATCCTGCACATCTTGAGGTAGTGATGTTGAAATGCCCTGAAGATAAATGAGGTCACTCGTTAGCCCCTCAGGCTCTAAAAAAGTTTGATGTGCAATTTTATCTGCAAACCGAGTAATTTTATCTTCAATGCTGGGGCAGTATCTGGGGCCTATGCCCTCAATGATTCCGCAATACATCGGTGACTTGTCTAGATTTGCACGAATAATGTCGTGTGTGTGTTCAGTTGTATAAGATAGGTAGCATAAAATTTGTGGCAAATAAAACTTTCTGTCAGATTTAAAACTGAAAGGATAAAATTTTTCATCACCGCCCTGTGGCGTGGTTTTGCTCCAGTCAATGCTGTCTTTGTGAAGTCTTGCCGGTGTGCCTGTTTTTAATCTTTGAACAACAAAACCCTGCTGCGCCAACTGATCTGACAAGCCAATGCTTGCGGCGTCACCTACGCGACCGCCTGGAGTTTTCTGAAGACCAACGTGCATCACGCCATTCATAAACGTTCCCGTTGTAATAATAACTTTTTTTGAAAATATTTCTGAGCCGTCATGTAGAACTACACCGCGACACTCGTTATTGATTAAAAATAGTTTTTTAACCTCGCCCTGCAAAACTGACAAATTTTCTTGTTCAAAAATAGTTTTTTTCTGCATCCCTGAATACAGATGTTTATCATTTTGCGTTCGAGTTCCTCGCACAGCAGGGCCCTTGCTTGAATTTAATCTTTTAAATTGAATACATGTTTGGTCCGCCGTCCGGCCCATTTGGCCACCAAGCACATCTATTTCGCGCACCATGTGGCCCTTGGCCAGGCCGCCAATAGAGGGGTTACATGACATGTAACCGATTCGCTCTAAATTAGTCGTCACCAACAATGTCGACAGGCCAAGACGCGCCGAGGCCAGGCCGGCCTCAATACCCGCGTGCCCTGCGCCGACGACAATGATATCGAAATTTGATTTATTCATAATTGAAGACCTAGGTTATTTTCCAAGGCAAAACTCTTTAAAAACACGGTCCATAATTTGATCATCAAAACTGTGCCCCAATATTTTTTGAATTGAAAGTAGCGCGCCCTTTAAGGTTTGCGCAACAAACTCTGCGCCCGCTCCGGTCTCTAGCTCTTGAACAACTTGGTCTATGGCCGCCGCTGCGTCTTGCGACATTTCAAACTGTCTTGCGCTTGAAATAATTGATTCGCTCAGGAAGTCGAAATTTTTAAACTGTGCTGTTGCACTAAGTAAT
>JAYVKY010000174.1:0-2372 GCA_043767965.1 Pseudobdellovibrionaceae bacterium | reverse complement strand
TATATTAGAATCATTTTTAAGGTATAAACATAAAGCTGCAAAACAGCAAATTACTGCAAAAGCCCAAACTATATCTAAAGCTCCAAAGTCTAAGCCCGTGATTAAATTTCGGGTGAAAGGAGTCTTAACCCAAATTGTCGCGGCTAAAGTGGCTGCAATTGTCGCCAAATAATTTTTATCAAATTTTGCAATACTTAAAATGAAAATAATACCGCCAAATAAAACCATTAAAGCATAGGATAAACGCTTTACTTCAATAGTTACTTGGCCATCAATTTTAAATAATGGTAAAGGAATATAAGCAAACAATGGTGGGTATGTTGCCAGTAAGGCCCTTCCATCCAATCTTTTTGCTGTTGAATTGGAATTAAAGGGTTTACTCTAACCATCGCAGGCCAAAAATTTCTAGTTACATTTGCTGCAACTACCGAGTTTGAAGATTCATCCCATGCATATAAATCTTTTTTTAAAAATTAACGGCCAGTCTTTGTTAATGACAAATCCGAAAGTTAACAAAAAAATAAAAATGCAAATGCCCAAAAAAGTTTTTTTGTGATCTTGTCTTGAAAAATATTATTTTGATTCAGCTAGGCATTAACCGCACAAATATTGTCTTTAGATTTTTATTGTTAATAATATTCACCATAGACTGTGCTGGCCAACTAACCTTCTGAAACTAATCTTGTGGCTCGATAAATTTCTTATCAATATCAAGCAAATTTGCAATCTTTTTAGAGACGGAAATGAAACTTTTCCCTCTGCTTGTTAAAACTATATCGCCACGCTCATCCAATATTAAATTGCCACTTTTGATTTGCTCATCAACACGTCGATCAACCGCTTCATATTTTTCTATATATATCCTTTGCAGCGCACTAAGTAATTCATCTCTTTTAATAGGGTGTTCAACCTTATTCATATAACCAAGCATAAAAACACTTACAGATCTATCCAGAGTAACTGGGATAATGACTAAAAATGTTACGTTAATTGCGAAACTTGCCATCGTAACTGCTAATGCATTTGCGATGTTGATATTGCTTTTTCCAAAATAAAAAATTACTAGGCTAAACAAAGCCCACTGGATAAACAAGGTTGCAATTAATATCTTTAAGCCTCTGTAAAAAATGATATCTTCCGCAGAAAATAGGCCAATCTTAAAACCCAACAAATACAGGATAAAACCGCTTGGCACACCTAGTACGTATAATAAAATTAATTTCGACATTTCACGCCTTTATCAAAAGTTCTGCAATATTTTTTCCAATAATACGGCCCTCACGAATTGCGTAATTCGTTCCCCGATCTTCGGGATAAATTTGCGCCATAGAGCAGACATAAAACCCATCTTTTGGACCATTAACTGCAGGAATGAGTTTGCTGTAGTGTTTCTCAACCACTGGCTGCGACCAGCGAGCTTTCCAAAGATGATGCGCTTTTATCCAGTCGCGATCCATTTTAGGAAACATAATCTTTAGAAAAGGAAGTGCGTAGTCAAGAAATTCATCTGCACTCATTGAGTAAAGCCGATCCGTGTGCGGAAGGTATTTCGATAGATAAACGATATGTCGTCCACCGTATGTTTCTGGGCGCTCAAAATTAGTGTGCTCGATAACACCTACGAACGGGAAACTCGGGTCGTTTACGTTTAACCAGTAAGTTTTCGACAGTGGCCGGTCTAGTTCGAGAACTAGGCAAACGTTACCTATATACTGAATGCGTTCAAGACTCGAAATGTAGTCACTACTTGCCCAGCTTCTTATCATATCAGCAACAAGTGGCAGCGCAGTAGTGGCAATAACACGCTCTGATGTTACAACTCCATTGGGTGTTGATGTACTCCAAACGCCATCCAACAACTCGACCTTGGTCACAACTGCATTAAGCTCAATGCGACCACCCAACTCCTGTATTTTATTTGCGAGTGCCTCTGCTAAAGCAATGAAACCACCTTTGAAGTAGGCAAGGCGTTCTTCACCACCTTTACCTCGACTACCTCCGCGAAGCTTCAATTTATTCCAAAACCAAACAGCAGAGACTTGCTCTGCGTAAGGCCCAAATTTACCTTTTAGAAGTGGTTGCCAAATAATTCGGTAGACATTTTGGCCACCCAGCTCACGTAGCCAGTCATGAGCTGTTTTATCCTCTAATGCCATCCAGTCTTTAACTTGACGTGCTCGCAAAGCCAATAGACCCAAACGAATACGATCAAAAAACCCAAGCGGTGTAAAATTGAGCAGGTCCCAAGGTGTCGACAATTTGAAGAAATTATTGGCATAGTAAACACCTGTATTCGTCGGGTTAATTTCAACACTATCATTCAACCCCAACTCACGAATTAAACCCATTACCTCCAAATCATTGGTGAACCA
>JAYVKY010000173.1:0-2080 GCA_043767965.1 Pseudobdellovibrionaceae bacterium | reverse complement strand
ATTTGTCGTTGGACTTCTAAAATATGAAGCCTACCTAATTTTGCAAGGTCTACTTTATTTTTCTCGTCATTCAGCGATCCATTGGCATCATCGCCTTCGTATTTATAACCGTCTTTGCCGCGGATGCGTTGGTCTCCGCCAGAGCAAAAGGCCCAACCGCCATCTTTGGCAGACGGGCCATTACCTGTGATTAAAATAACTCCGACATCAGTGGAGATTCGTGCGTGTTCAAGTGACATAGATAATTCATCCACAGTTTTTGGTCGAAATGCGTTACGTACTTCGGGTCTGTTGAATGCGATCCTTACTGTGCCTTGATCTTTAGCTTTGTGATAAGTGATATCTGTAAAATCAAAACCTGAAACTTCATTCCAAGCCGCCGAGTCAAAAATGTCTGAAACTTTTTTTGTTGCCATGATGAACAAGTACCATTGAATATAAAATAGATCAAATCGAGGTTTATATGATTCATGATTTAAGTCCGTTTATTTTTAAAATTACAGATACCTTTGGTCCGCGTTGGTATGGATTTTCATATATGCTGGGTTTTGTGTGTGCCTACTTTTTAATTCAGTGGCTTGCTGAGCGGCAAAAAGGTGGATTAACCCACGAGATGGTATCAGACCTTGTGACCTACTGTGCATTCGGTACATTGATTGGTGGACGTTTGGGTTATTGTTTATTCTATGACCCGACCTTATTTTGGACAACCAGTTATAGCTTTCCATACTGGAAAGTTCTGGCCGTTCATGAAGGTGGTATGGCCAGTCACGGCGGTATTTTGGGAATCATCGTTGCGTGTTGGTATTTTGCTCGTAAGCATGGTTTAAATTGGGTTTATTTATTAGATGTTGTTGCCATCGTAGGCCCCATTGGTGTGATCTTTGGTCGCATCGCAAATTTTATTAATGGTGAACTTGTTGGTCGTATCGCACCCGCAGATTTTAAATTTGGTATTCGATTTCCAACAGATATTTTAAATTGGCCAGGGTATGAATTTGATCGGTTATCAACACTCGCGCCCCTAGCTGAAAAAGTCGGATTGGCCTCAGGTCAATGGAACAATTTACTAGGAACATACAGAACAAATCAAGCATCACGTGATCAGGTTTATGAAGCTTTAAATAAAATGATCAGCGAAATACAAAACGGAAATTCGGGTCTGAAAGAATTGATTGGCCCACTTTTAGATTATCGTTACCCATCACAAATTTTTGCAATGCTAACAGAAGGTGTATTTACATTTTTAGTTTTATTTTTTTTAGCACGTAAATCACGAAGACCCGGTTTTATTGCCGGCAGTTTTATTATTTGTTATGCGTGCGTTCGAATTTTTAAT
The DNA here is from genome assembly GCA_043767965.1 of Pseudobdellovibrionaceae bacterium. Lineage (GTDB taxonomy): Bacteria > Bdellovibrionota > Bdellovibrionia > Bdellovibrionales > Bdellovibrionaceae > Pseudobdellovibrio. Next base: position 741 of record JAYVKY010000173.1, on the reverse strand, counting down.
GAAATGTTTCGTATGCCGGATATTCAAATTGGCTATCAATTACTGGGCCTTACGCGAGGGCAGTGGATCAGTATCGGCATGCTTATTTTTGGATTTATCATGTCATTTTACTGGGCCCGGACACAGTCGCAAACAATTCACGGTTGGATGCGCGGTGAAAATGTTAAATTAGGCGGAAGACGGGGACTTTAATATATCTATTCGGATTTCGGATGAATATTTCCGTATATTCGATTTAATAACGAATCAATAGGGTTTAGATTCTTGCAGACTAACTTTTTTAAATAAAACTTAAATTAACGCTTTTTATAAATTTATGGACAATATTTTTGCGACAAAATCTGATATCGAAAAAGGTCTTTTGCTGACCAGGGCAGAGCTGCGCGAAGATATGACCAAAATGCGTGATGATTTACGTGGTGAGATGGTTATTTTACGCGAAGACCTACGCGGTGAAATGTCTGTGATCCGAAATGATCTACAGACATTAAGAACTGAATTTGAAATTTTCAAAAAAGAAGTTTATTCCAGATTTGAAAATCTAGAATATCGAATGACAATCAAATTTGGCTTTATGCAAGCCGCTTCAGTTGCCGTTTTGGCCGCGATTATAAAGCTGACTTAGAATAATAAATCAGGCAGCTGTGTTTGAACTGGGCCAAACTGGGCCAAAATCCCGTACATTTATGACCTCAATGCCCGATAAGTCCTAACAACAGTTAGGACTTATCTATGAAAATA
>JAYVKY010000172.1:0-3002 GCA_043767965.1 Pseudobdellovibrionaceae bacterium | reverse complement strand
GCATTTTGTTTTCAATAAAACTTAATGCGATATGAACAGTTTCAACTAATCTGGATGACGATTCTGCTGCTAAAAAAATTTCCCAACCGTTTGTTTCGTGGCGATGAACGCCTAAATCAATATGCGTTGTGTTTCCACCCCGGTAAATTTCCCACGGGTGACCACCAAATCGTCCAGATTCATACCATTTCAGAAAGTCAGCTTCTGAGTCCATATGAACGTCTAATAATCCCATATGTCTGTTATCAGCAAAACGTTTATACAACTGTATTCCCGTTGGATGACCTGTGATATTTAATTTTTTTGCGTTGGCTAAGTAGGCTTTTTTGCAATATTCTAAATAAATCCTTAAGGTCATTTTTTTTAAATTAAATTCTCGTGAATAGATATTTTTTCTTAACCAATCAACAATTGTCAGTGTTTTTTTAAGACCCAATTCTTTGTCAGGTCGTTGTATATCTTTGACGTAAATATTGACATATTTACGAGGCACAATTCCTTCTCTGAATTTTTTGGGCATACTTTTGTGGATAAATTCTATATATTGAATTGGATTTTTCAAAATTAAAGACATTTCTGCAAAAAGCATTGCTAATAATTTATCAAGACCAAATTCATTTTTATTTTCTTTGCCTTCAGGATATGTAAAACTGATCCTTGAACCTGAAAAATAAAAATAATAATTTTTTTCATATAAACCAATAGAGACTTCTTCCCATTTTGTTTTGGTCACTCTGAAATAAAATTTCCATTTCGAATCAGAATGGTCTTTTTCAGGAACGAAATATTTTAAATTTTTAACAACCTTTTGAGCCGCCAGTTTAATATTTTCATCTCTGCTTTCGTATTCATTTTTCATTTTATCACCTCCCAAAAACTGCCCGATGCCAAATCCGACACGGCTATTCCCATGTCCGTTAACTGTTTACGGTATTCATCGGATTTTGCAAAGTCTTTGGCCAAACGCGCAGCGGATCTGTCGGATACAATTTGATCGATCGCAGACCGTAAAATATTTTTTTGATTTAATAATTTATCATCCATTTGAGTTAAAAAACCTTCTGCAGGTTCTTGGAATAAGCTTAATAATTTTCCGAATTTCAAAATGAATTGTTTAAATTGCAATGCTTTACCTGAAACCACTGGATTTGTTTTTAATCCCCGGCGTGCAAAAGTATTTAATTTTCTGATTTGTTCAAACATCACCGCAAAAGCATTCGGAGTTCCAAAATCATGATTTAAGGCTTCTGTTATAGCAGCCCAGGCAAGATTCAATTCCTGTTGATATTTTTCATCTGTTTTAATTTCTGTTTGTAATAACGATTCTGCCAAGGCTAATGCTGAATAAACTTTGGCTAAGCCCCCGATTGCAATTTCAATGGCCTGATCTGAAAAATCAGCAACGCTTCGGTAATGAACAGATAATACAATCCATTTATAAATTTCAGGATGTTGTTTTTCTAAAAAATCACGCATGTTAACGACATTACCCAGTGATTTTGACATTTTTGATCCACCGAAATTAAATAAATTCCAATGCATCCAATATTTAACAAACCCGTGATCCGTGCACCCCTGGCTTTGGGCAATTTCATTTTCATGATGTGGAAACATTAAATCTAGTCCGCCGCCATGAATATCAATTTGTTCACCGAACAGCGCCTGCGCCATCGCAGAGCATTCAATATGCCAACCGGGTCTGCCCTGTCCCCACGGCGAATCCCACACTGAACCCCGTAAATTTTCTGTGGGTTTTGCCGTTTTCCATAAAGCAAAATCCAATGGATCATCTTTTTTTTCTGATGGATCAATTCTGACGCCATCCCTAAGGTCATCAATTTTTCGTCCCGATAATTTTCCATAATCTGAAAATTTACGAATTGAATAATTCACATCACCCTGGGACACGTAGGCTTTGTTTTTCTCAATCAAATCAGAAATCATCGAAATTATTTGTGGCATGTAATCTGTAACCTTTGGGTTTGACGTGTGCGGACGTAGTCCTAATGCGGAATAATCTTTTATATATTCGGTAATGTAACGTTCAGCGATATCAGTGGCAGATACATTTTCATCATTGGCGCGTTTGATAATTTTATCTTCAACGTCTGTAAAATTCATCGCATAATTCACTTCATAACCCAAATGTTCCAACCAGTTTCTGACCAAATTAAAAAATACGGGTCCTCTGAAATTTCCCACGTGCAAATAGCCGTACACTGTCGGACCACAGACATATATATTTACTTTGTTTGGATTTATGGATTTAAATTCTTCGATTGACCTTGAAAGCGTATTATAAATTTTTAACATACTGCAATTACCTTATCTGCGCGTTCGACCAATGATTTTTTTGTTATTAATGGCACAATTAGTTTTAACTCTGTTCCATGCGGCCTACCAATCACCGCCACACGCATGGGCATAAATAAATTTTTTCCTTTAACGCCGGTTTTTATTTTAATTTCATTTTCAATTCGCATAAAATCATCAGTAGTCATAAATTCGGTTTGAATTTCTGACACCAAATTTTTCCATGTTTCGATAACTGATTTGGTTGTTTCAATTTTTAAAAACTCGTCAGATTCAGGGTGAATTTGAAATTTTGAATCATCAAAGGCCTCATATAATACAACAGCATCAATGAAAATTTCCATCTTGGGCTTAAAAACTTCAACCGATTGTATTTGCCAATCCAAATTTTTTGGGAAATTAATTTTCGCATCCAACAAAAAAGGCTCAATTGATTTCCACAATTCTAAACTGGGCATGGCTCGCAAATATTGGGAATTCATCCATTTTAATTTAACTCGGTCAAAAACTGCACCAGAGGCGTTAACCCGGTCTAATGAAAATAATTTCTTCATCTCTGCCATTGAAAAAATCTCGTGCCCTTCGGGGTGTGACCAGCCCATTAAGGCCATAAAATTATTCATAGCCTGTGGCAAATACCCGTCTCGTCTGAAATTATCGCAAGCGACAGCGCCTTTTCGTTTTGATAA
>JAYVKY010000171.1:0-2007 GCA_043767965.1 Pseudobdellovibrionaceae bacterium | reverse complement strand
CCGACGCGAGGCTAAACCGGAAGAACTTTCAACCGAAGTCATGATTGATTTGCCATTTGTTGAAGAAAATTTTTTCGGTAATCTTCAAGAAGATTCATTTCGTCGTGATTTTACAATTAACGCTTTATTCTATGACCCAGTCACCGAGGAACTTGTTGATTTTTGTGGTGGCCTGAACGATGTCGCATCACAGACTTTAAGAATGATTGGCGATCCCGCAGAGCGCATCAAAGAAGATCCTATCCGAATTTTACGCGCCATTCGTTTATCGCAAAAATTAACTTTTCAACTTGAAAGCACCTTACGCGAAGCCATTTTAATAAACGCCGAAGAAATACAAAAAGGTGTTCTGCCGCGCCGTCGCGAAGAATGGATTAAATTTTTCAGACTTCCTAACATTGAATTTGCCCTGTGGGATTTATTTGATCTTGATATTTTTAAACATGTTATGCCCTCGTTTCATGAATTATTTCTGGATGAAACAAAGCGTGACGAATTTTTATGTTACATCCGTCGCATCCCGCACATTGGCTTTCATTTCGATGACCCTGTTGAATTATTCGCCGCTGTTATTTATTCATTTTTGCTAGCGCAGTACGAACATTATTCGAAAATTAATATCCGAGAGCTTTCAGACAACAAGCGATTTCAAATTTTTTACAAAGAAGAACTCGGCGTTTTCAAAGCCGAAATGATTTCAATTGAAATCACATTTCAGCATATCCACAATTTATCTAAAAAAGAAAGCTACCTCACCAAGGGCGAGCGTCGACAAAAAGCATTTTTAAATAATCCCCATTTTAATTTGGCAATGAAATTGGGCTTATTATCAGGCGAATTGACATCCACAGATTTTGATTTCTGGATGAGCGAAAAAGAACGCCATCAAAACCAAAATACCCTGACTTAAATCTAACCCAATAATTCAATTGCAGCCTTAGAAATGCTCACTGAATCCATGCCGTGCTTTCTGTACAGCTCGATGGCATTGTAGGCACTTTGCCCGAATTCACCATGAACACCCAATGATTTCATAGATATATTTTCACCGGTTTGAATCAGCTGGTGGCATAAATACGACCCAAGCCCCAATAATACTTGATGGTCTTCAACGGTGACTATGCGACCTTCGCATTTTTTAATAAGTGGAATCAACACAGACAAATCAATATGATTTAAACAATTTATATTTACGACAACTGAGCCTACAGATTTTTTTTCTAAATCAACACTGGCCTTAATGGCCTCAGTAACAAGTGATCCCGTTGTAACGATCATTACATTTTTTGTGCCAAGAATATGTTGTCGAATAATCTGCGGCTGATAAGGCACATACTTTAATTTATTTACGTCCGTTGAATAACTTTTTGGAAAATTTTCACGACCTAAAAAGAAAATCGATGTCTTTGCCGGTTTATTGTTTTTTTTATCTTCTGCAAATTGATTAATAATATTTGTCATGATCTGGTCGGCCTCTTCGCTAGTTGATAATGAATACAGATCAACATGCGGAATCGTTGCTAACATCGCCATATAACTTAATGCTTGGTGCGAAGCCCCGTCAGCGGCATCTTGAAAACCAGTGTGCGAAAACACCGCAATAATTGGTGCCTCTGATAAATTAGCCATTGTCATCGGCAGTGCACCTTTAGTTACGCCAAACTGTGCAAATGTATCCACCACGGGAATAAAACCCTGTTTCGATAAACCGGCAGCAACAGAAATCATATTACTTTCTGCAACACCCACATCCAATGAATGCATAGGGAATTCTTTTCTGAAATCCGCAACACCGGTCGATCCTGGCAAATCTGAAGTTACCGAAATTAATGGCAAACCTTTTTTAACTGCCGTTGACATTGCTTTAGAAATTCCTTTTTGAATTTTCTCGCCAGTATCTAAAACTGCATTTTCTTTTATATTTTTTTCTATTTGATTGAGTTCTTCGATCCATGTTTTAAATTCTTGCGGATAATTAGTATTATTGTAAATCTCAGAAATAAAAGC
>JAYVKY010000170.1:0-5656 GCA_043767965.1 Pseudobdellovibrionaceae bacterium | reverse complement strand
ATATGACGTTTTTAAATGCACGTTTGATAATTACAGAATGAAATCAAGTGCTGTTTTTATTCTGGCGTCGGTGTTGTCTTTGAACGGCTTTGCTCAGTCGAGCGAGAGTCATTCATATTCTGAAAATAAGAAAAATTTGTTCATTGTTTGTACGCGACAAAAAGAGACGCGTTGGCTGCAAGCTTTCGGGCTGGATAGCGGTCGATGTAAAACATATTATTCAAAAGAAGGATATGTTCAGGTTGTAAGTTCTGCATCCTATTTTTCATCTTGTGAAGCGGTATTAAATACAGTGAAAAAAAATATCGAAGAGGGCGGATTTAAATGTTCTGAAAAAGTTTTGGCCTCGATGATTGAAATAGAATAGAGCAAACGCATGAGAGTTGCCTTAGCACAGCTAAATTCAGTAAATCATATAGCAACAAACCTATTAGAAATTGAAAAACTTATTTTTGAATGTGCTGGATTACAGGCGTCCGAAAGGCCTCAGATTATTTTTTTTCCAGAGAACAGCCTATTTTTTCGAATTGATGACGCCGAAAATATTCAGGCTCTTAAAATCAATGACCAGGTATTTCAAAAGCTCCAAAAATTAAGTCAGAGCTCGATGATTTGTTTACATTTAACAACGGCTATCGAAGATGGTGATCAAATTTGGAACGCTTCGGTTTTGATAGCGCCTGGGAAAGATATTCAAATTTTATATAAAAAAATTCATTTGTTTGATATTGCACTTGAAGGGCAGTCGCCAATTCGTGAATCTGATGTTTTCTCTGCGGGTCAATCGACGTCGATTTTTGAAGTTGACGGGGTTACGTTTGGTTCGTCAATTTGTTATGATATACGATTTTCCGAATTGTACAGTCAATATGCAAAAGCTGAAGTAGATGTCATTTTGGTACCCGCAGCATTTTTGGTAAAAACAGGAATAGCTCATTGGGAGATCTTGTTGAGAGCTCGAGCCATTGAAAGCCAAGCCTATGTATTAGCTTCGGCGCAATCTGGTCGCCATCAAAGCACAAGTAGTAAGCAATATCGGGAGACCTATGGTCATACTATGGCTATAGGTCCATGGGGTGACGTCGTCGGTCTAAGCCAAAGTAAGTCCGGTTTGCTATTTGTCGACATCAATACCGAGAAGTGTCATCAAGTACGAACGCAAATCCCGATGAAAAATCATAGACAGCTGTAAATTTTAATTTGAAATTTTAAACTTTATTTTTTTTTATGACGAGCCTATTGTATCAAATATCAAAGGAATTCGTATGTCTAAAAAAGCAATCCAGTTTTCGCAGAAGAAAAGTGTTCTTAGATTTTTCTTGTTATTATGTTTAGCATTAGTCGTAGCAATGGCGGTCATGATTTTTTCTTCAAAGTCATTTGCTGAAGATGACTTAAGTTATCTTGAAAGGGCTCGCGAAAAAAAATATCTGGGCGGTGCTGATGAAAGTGATTTAAAGGTTATAGCAGTTGCCCCATCTTTGAAAAATAAAAAAATAAAAACTGAGGAAGCAGAAGAGGGATTTTAATGCCTAACGATCAATTGCCTGAAGGCATAACCAGAGAAACTATGGACGTTGATGTTTTGATTGTTGGTGGTGGTGCGGCCGGATTATCATGTGCATATAAAATTGCTAATGATATTGAAATACATAATGCAGCTGTTGATTCAGGAGCTTTGAAGGCCGATAAAATTCCTGAGAAAATGATTGTGGTTTTAGAAAAAGGATCAGAGATCGGAGCGCATAGTTTTTCTGGTGCTGTTTTAAATCCAACAGCATTATCAGAATTGATTCCGAACTATAAAGAATTAGGTTGCCCGTTAGAATCTGAAGTCAAAACTGATGCTGTTTATTATTTAGGAAAAAAATCAGCCTTTAAATTACCAATCACTCCGCCGCCGTTTCACAACGTGGGCAATCACATTATTTCGTTATCAAAATTTAATCGCTGGTTAGGGCAACAATGTGAATCGAAAGGAATTAATATATTTCCAGGATTTGCGGCCGTTGAGGCTTTGTATGAAGGTGACAAAATAGTCGGAGTTCGAACCGGCGACAAAGGCCGCGATAAAGAGGGGCTTCCTAAATCAAATTTTGAGCCCGGGCTGATACTTAAGGCTAAGGTCACGATTTTTGCCGAAGGTACGCGGGGAAGTTTATTTAAACAAGTTTCAAAAAAATTAAATTTACGTGACGGAAAAAATAAAGAGGTTTTCGAAGAGGGCGTGAAAGAAATCATTCAGATGCCTGTTGGTACAGTTGAAGCAGGTAAAGTTATTCACACATTGGGTTTTCCATTGAGCAAATCTATCGGGGGAACTTTTATTTATACAATTCCGGGTGATAAAATAATTCTTGGATTAGTGGCCTATTTAGATTCGATAGATCCCTTATTAGATCCCCACCGTGAATTACAAAAATTAAAAACACATCCATTTATAGCGAATATGATTAAGGGCGGTAAAGTTGTTGCCTATGGTGGAAAAACTTTACCCGCAGGCGGTTGGTATTCAATGCCGAAGCTTTTTGGTGATGGCTTTATGGTTTGCGGCGATTCAGCAAGCATGGTTGACGTGCAACGACTTAAGGGAATTCATTTGGCAATGAAGTCAGGAATGGCCGCTGCAGAGTCAGCCGTTGAAGCTATTTTAAAAAATGATTCGTCTGAAAAAGTTTTATGCTCTTACGAAGAAAAAATTCATCAAAGTTTTGTGAAGAAGGAATTGTACCGGGTCAGAAATTTTCATCAAACCTTATCAAGGGGTGTATTTGCGTCGTTACCATTGATAGCGCTGCAGGAAATAACCGGTGGTCGTGGTTTGTTTGATAATATGAAAATAGAACACGATGACGCAAAGACGACCTTAAGTGTGAACGAGGTCTGGGGCAGCGAGGGAACGGCTCATCCAGATAACCAGTTGCCCAAGGCAGATGGGAATTTATTTTTTGATAAATTAGGAAGCGTTTACCTGACAGGCACAAGTCATGATGAGGATTCGCCGAATCATTTAAAGCTGGGCAGTGCTGATATCTGCCGAACAGTGTGCGAGCCCAAGTACAAGTCGCCCTGTGTGCTGTTTTGTCCGGCCAGCGTGTACGAGATGCTGCCATCAAAGGTGGACGCCACTAAGTATGATTTACAAATTAATTATACCAACTGTATTCATTGTAAAACTTGTGATATAAAATGCCCTATGGAAAATATCGATTGGACAGTGCCCGAAGGTGGCGGTGGTCCGAAGTATACGGAAACGTAAGAGTTTCTTTTTTTCATAAACTGATTTTTAAAAAATAAACAAGCCTTATCATTACGGAAGATAGGGCTATTAAAGAAAAAAGGTGGTCTTTATGGCAAAGTTTTTTGCGTCATGTCCGATTGGTCTTTCGGACCTTGTTGAAAAAGAATTAAAGCAAATGGGTTTACAAACTTGGGCAAAAACCCAAACGGGTGTGGTTTTTGAATCCAACTGGGCCGGTTGTTACAAGGCGAATTTAAATTCTAGATACGCTAGTCGCATATTGAAGCCATTGTTGGACTTTACAGCTTTTACCGAAGAAGAGCTCTACAATAACGTACGTAAACATGATTTCACAAAATATATTCGTGAAGATCAAACGCTTGCGATTGACGCCACTGTCAAAGAATCAAACTGCAAAGATCAGCGTTATCTTGCGATGAAAGTCAAAGATGCCATCGTCGATCAGTTCCGTGAAAAATATGGCACACGCCCTGATGTTTCAAATGATGAGCCAGATTTAAAAATTCACATTCGCGGCTATCAAAATTTATACAATATGGCTTTGGATACGACAGGAAACTCATTATTCATGCGTGGATATCGTACGAAAACCGGTGAAGCACCGTTGAAAGAAAATTTAGCAGCTGGAATGATTGGGCTTTCTGAGTGGGATCAAAAATCTCCGTTGTTGGATTTATTTTGTGGATCAGGAACTTTGTTGATTGAGGCCGCGATGATGGCGTTGAACATGGCTCCGGGTATTCACAGAAATAAATTTGGTTTTATGGCATTAAAAGATTTTGATGAAGCAGTTTGGGATAAAGTTGTTGCCGAAGCCAACGAAAACGAAAAAGAAACCCTAGATTTTAAATTATTTGGTTTTGACCATGACAAGCGAGTTATACAAATGGCCAAAGACAACGCGAAAAATGCCGGTGTTGGACAATTTCTAGATCTGAAAGTTTCACCGATTGCAGTGTCGGCACCACCCATTGAAAAAGGGATGATTGTTTGTAACCCGCCGTATGGTGCACGTATCGGTGATGAAGATAATTTAAAAGATGTGTACCGCGATTTAGGGTATACCTTAAAAAATCGTTTTCAAGGTTGGGACGCTTGGATCATGTCTGGGAATAAGGATTTATTAAAAGAAATGAAATTAAAATCGACACGTCAACATTATCTGTTTAACGGAAATATTGAGTGTCGATTATTGAAGTATGAAATGTATGCTGGGACTAGGCGCGCGGATTAAGACATTTTAAATACGCGATCAAAACTGTCTAGATTTTTTATCATTAGTGTTTCAAAATTGTTCAAAATCAAATTTCGAACCTGTGACCAGTGATTCGTATTTTAAAGACGAAGCTACACCAGCAGGCCAAGATGTTTGTGCGAATGCTAGAATGATCACGGATCTTGATATACAGAAAATTTTAGAATCAATGGGTAAATAAGTAGTTATGAAAATATACATAGTAAATTGTTAAGTAGTTTTATTTTTTAATTTCTCAATAAAAATTTTCAAGCGATCGCCCTTGGCTTCCTTAACAGACCAAGCCTCGATGATTCTTAACTTAACTGGATGGTTCTGTGCAACCATAATAGCTTGCTGTAAACTTTGTCTATGATATTGGGCTGAAGTCGTTAAAGCCGTTTTAATGTGATTTGACATAATTACTTATCATTTCGCGTTCTGCTTGCAACAGCTCTCTGGTCGGAGGCATTTTGCCAACTTTTGTGCTGGGGGCTATCTTGTACAGTATTTTATTTTTATTTTCGTTTGTATGAATCCACATTTTAAACTCAGACTGATTTCCAAATGGAATTCTGGGTCCTACGTTGTAATCAGAATCATGACATTTAATACAAGTGTTTAGAAATACTGCGGGATAGTCCACTGGATTTTGTTGGTTTGGTTGTGATTTTGATATTGCTGAAACCGAATAGTTTGCAAAAGCGGTGTGGCTTAATTTTGCTAATTGCGAGCAGGATGCATTTTTTGAGTGCTCGGTATAGTCAGCTTTACCTATTAATAATTTAAACTCTGGATCTAAATCCAGAAATGCATATTTCCAAGTTTCGCCTGCACCGGAATTCATTCTGTAGCTCGGTTGGTTTAAATCCATCCAAAAACTATTTATATTTAGGCCTTGCCCTTCAAAAATAAGCCGAACAAATGCCCCATTTGGCATTAGACGATCTTTCCCTTGCTTGGCAGCAGTGTCGTACCACAATCGAAATAAATCTTCGTCATCGAATAAAGTTTCCGAACCCTTGCCGCCACCAAAATCATTTGGTCCTGGATACGGAAATGTATTTTTCAGCGCTTGGATGTTTGTATTTGTGTCTAAATTAACTACAGCGTTCTTTTTTAACTGATGAAATATTTGTTCTGGAAAAAATTCTTTAATG
>JAYVKY010000169.1:0-2317 GCA_043767965.1 Pseudobdellovibrionaceae bacterium | reverse complement strand
CCAACCCATACGCCAGCCTGTCATCGCATAAGCCTTTGAAGCACCGTTAATAATAATCGTTCGATTTTTTAGTTCAGGGGCCACTTGCAAAATATGTGGGGCTACGCTGACGGTATTGAACATCAAACGATTGTACATATCATCGGTAACAATACAGACACGCGGAAATTTATTTAAAACCTTGGCCAAGGCTTGTAATTCTGATTCTGAATAAACAAAGCCTGTTGGATTTGATGGCGAGCAAAATAAAAATACCTTAGAATTTTGGTTTAAATTTTTTTCAAAATTTTTGGCTGTTAATTTAAAATTCACAGATTTATCGCAATGAATAATTTTTGGTATAGCTCCTGCTAGCTCTGCCATCGTTGGGTAACTAACCCAGTATGGCGAATGGATAATAACTTCGTCTTGAGGATCACATAAAACTTGAAGTGCTAAGTAAATTGCAAATTTAGCACCACTGGTAACTGTAATTTCTGTTTGTGGATTATAATCCAAATTTAAATCGGCTTTGGTTCTATCACTGATCGCCTTTCTGAGCTCGATAGTGCCTTGGGCCGCGGTGTACTTCGTAAAGCCTGATTGTATAGCTGCTATGCCCGCTGCTGCTGCGGCTGGGTACGTTTCCCAGTCTGGTTCGCCGACTGTCAGCGAAATCACGTCGTGCCCTTTGGCTGATAATTCTTTCGCCTTTGCAACCAGTGCTAATGTTGGCGACGACTTTAGCGACATAGCCTTTTTTGATAACATGTGATTACCTCTTCGGATTTAATTTTTTTTCCAAATCGGAAATTAAAAAATCGGGCACAAGGCCTTTCAGCTCGCCGCCATTTTTAGCAACCTCTTTAACTCCACGTGAAGAAATAAAATAATATTCTGGACGTGAAAAAATCATAAATGTCTCGATTTCAGGTGCTAATCTGTAATTCATATTGGCTAAAGTACCTTCGAATTCAAAATCAGCGACAGCACGAAGACCTCGAACAATGACCTGCGCTTTCTGCCGGCGCATATAATCAATAGTTAAACCTTGATGAATATCTACTTGAATACTCTTTTGCTGTTCAAAACATTTTTTAATAAAATTAGCACGAGTATTTGAATCAAATAAATAATTTTTATCGCTTGAATCAGATACAAGTACGATCACTTGATCAAAAATTTTTGAAACGCGTTGAATAATATCAACGTGACCAATCGTTATTGGATCAAAGCTTCCTGGATAAACAGCAATTTTAGGCATGGTTTATTTTCTTACTTTTTACAAAAGAAGGAAAGACTTTTGTCGCCATAATCGAGCTTGTCATAGCAAGTCAAATTTTCATAATTCATGTCGATACGCTCTTGTTTGATGGCTTCGATAGCAATTTTTGTTGTTTCATCGAAAACTTTGCTTTGATCAAGTGCGAACATTACATCATGAGCCATCTTTTCGGTAAATGGTGGATCAATCACAATCAAACCGAATGGTACCCCCGAATAACTTTTTAAAAAAGATATGACATCTTTTGAAAAAATACCATATTCAATATCTTGAATTTTCAACAGAGCGATATTTTCTTTTAAAATTTGAATCGATTTATGGTTGTTTTCGACAAAGGTGATGTGCCCAGCCCCGCGCGAAAGTGCCTCGATACCCAAATTGCCAGTACCTGAAAATAAATCTAAAAATCGCACATCATTCACATCGTGCATCCATTTGTTGAATAGAGTTTCTTTGACTCGATCCATTGTTGGACGAATATGCGGCGCTTTAAAGTTAACAAGATTTCGACCCTTAAACTTTCCGGATATAATTCGCATATAAGCTTTCAATTTGTTCGATGACAATATTTAAATGTTCAAATGGTTTTTTAATGAATCCTACAACTTGAGGGTATTCATCTGAATGAAAGTGATCCGTCGTCGTCCCAGAAAATGCCGAGATAACGACCACCGGTAAAACTTTTTGCATTTCTGCCAAAACATCAAAACCATTTTTTTCAGGCATTAATAAATCTAGAACAACCAGGTCAATAGATTCAGTTTCAAGATACTCAAGTGCCTTAATTCCATTTTCAGCTGAAAAGACCTGATATCCTTTAGCTAAAAAAGCTCGCGATAGCGCCTTACGTATGAGGTCTTCATCATCAGCAACTAATATTTTTAATTTTTGATTTTGAATCATATGTGTCATTTGCTAAACCTTAGAATAAATTGGGCACCTTTGGAAAATTTAGAATTATATATCAGCTCTGCATTCATTCGGAACATAAGCTTCTGCGATAAAAATAAACCAAGACCCGTGCCGTGCCCCGATTCTTTGGTTGTAAAAAAG
>JAYVKY010000168.1:0-5556 GCA_043767965.1 Pseudobdellovibrionaceae bacterium | reverse complement strand
AACGTCTAATATGGCTGCAGAAATTTTAATTAATGTTAGACCTCTTGAAACTCGCGTAGCTTATATCGAGTCCAGCACTCTGATGGATCTTAAGATTGAAAAAAAATCATCACCAACTATGGTCGGTACCATTCACCGGGGCATCGTCACGCGCGTTTTGCCAGGCATGCAAGCCGCATTCGTAGACATTGGTCTTGATAAGGCAGCGTTCTTATATGTGGGTGACATTGTTATCGATGAGGGCAAAGATTTTTTAGACGACGAGGATGATCTTCAAAAATCCGATGAAGATACCAGACCAACACGCGAAATTAAAACTCCAATTCAGGACCTGATCAAAGAAGGCCAGCATGTTATGGTTCAGGTTGCCAAAGACCCCTTGGGCACTAAGGGCGCACGAATCACAACACACATTTCGCTTCCGGGCAGGGGTGTTGTGTATATGCCCTTCGTAAAACACGTTGGTATTTCAAGAAAAATCGAAAACGAAAAAGAAAAAGAGCGTCTTAAAAAATTAATTCAAAAAATAAATCCATCTGGCGGTGTTATTGTTAGAACGGCCTCTGAAGGCGCCACTGAAGAATCTTTAAAGGCCGATATCGAATACCTTGATCGTCTAGGTAAAGAGATTCAAAAAAATTATGAAAAGAAAAAAACCGCAGGGATCATTCATTCTGAACTTGATGTTGAACTGCGTGCCCTTCGTGATTTGATGAGCGAAGATGTCACAACAGTTTGGGTTGATGACGCCGAAGTTTACAAAAAAGTTTCAAAATTTGTGACGCAATTAATGCCCAAATACAAACATAATATTATTTTATATGAAGAAAAAAAACCACTATTTGATTTGTATGATATTGATCTTGAAATTTCTCGCGCTGTTGAACGAAAAGTATGGCTGAAATCAGGAGGCTATATTGTCATCGATGAGGCCGAAGCACTTGTTGTGGTCGACGTGAACACCGGAAAATATGTAGGCAAAAAAGATCTTGAAGACACCATTTTAAAAACCAATCTTGAGGCCGTCAAAGAAACCGCACACCAGATCAGGGTTAGAAATGTCGGCGGAATTATCATCATCGATTTTATCGATATGGAAAAAGAAATTCATCGCCAACAAGTCTTATTGGCATTACAAGAAGAATTCAAAAAAGATCGCAGCCGTACAAACATTACCTCGATGTCCGAGCTGGGCTTGGTCGAGATGACTCGTAAACGTATTCGGCCCAGCATTGTAAAAACACTTTGCGAACCCTGCTCTTATTGCGACGGCAAGGGTTATATCAAACGCAAATCCACAATTGCCAATGAAATCTTTCGCGACATCGAGCGCGAAATTGGCCTTAAAGAGCACAAAAAGAAAAACCTGATAGTTCACTGTAATGCCGCCATTGTTGATTGGATTTACGAAGAAGAAAATGAAACCCTAGAGCACCTCGAGAAAAAATTCGGGCATTCGCTAGCGTTTAAAATCGAGCCCAGTTATCATATGGAACATTACGAAATTTTTGGTTAAACCAGAATTTCATTTAAAGTATCCAAAAATTCTTTCCAGGGCAAAATTTTAATCTCGCTTATTTCGCGTGGAAAAATTTCTTCGCAGACCAGAATTTTTCGAATTTCCGGATATTCTTCATTAATACTTCGCAGACCAGACAAGTCTTTTGCAGAAATGTTTTTTTTGGCTTTGATTTCAATAGCAATAACGGGGATATTGTTCTTCACTAATATTAAATCAACTTCGTTTCCGCCTTTGGTGTGCCAAAAATACATTTTTATTGGCAATCGTAAATAACTGATATGAGCACGAACCTCATTTATCAACCATTGTTCAAATAATTTTCCGCGCAGATCTGGCATTAATTTTTCCGACATCGTCTGCATTGTGATCGCATTCAGGGCGCCGTTATCAAAGAAATAAAATTTTGGGTGCTGAGCAAGTTGCTTTCGAACACTTTGATCCCAGGCTGGCAGGGTATAGCCAATCAATGTATCTTCAAGAATTTGAAAAAAACTTTTTACTGTTAAGGCTTTTGTTGCAGATTCGCGCGCTATATTTTCGAAATTAATCAGTTCAGTCGAATGTTGTGCCGCGACCTCTAGAAATCTATGGAACTGGCCTATGTTTCGAACTAAGGCTTCGGCAACAATTTCTTCTTTTAAATAGGTTTCAACATAACTACTTAATTTTTCAACAGCAATTTTTTTGTCGTTCGAGTAAATTCCAGCAAGACTTCCAAGCTGTAAAACTTTTTCAAGTTCAAAATTTTTGTCGAGCTCTGAATGCAGCAATGGATATAAATATCGAACAACAGCGCGGCCACCCAGCATATTTGCCGAGCTTCGTTTTAATTTTCGCGCTGACGAGCCCGTCAAAATAAAATTTATTTTATGATCTTCAATTAAATTGTGAACTTCGTCTAAAAGCGCCGGAATTTTTTGAACTTCATCAACAAAAACAGTATCAATTTCTTTATTTTTTATTTGGTATAAAACATCCTCGCGAAAAAGCGAAGGTTGCTTCACATACCGCTGGTAAACATCGGACAAAAGCAAGTTCACATGAAAGTAATCAGTATTTTTAAGCTGATCTTTCAGAAAAGTTGTTTTACCGGTTTGCCGTGGTCCAAACATGAAAAAAGACACATTTTGCGGAAAATCGACCATTTTTCTGTTGAACATGAAATAAATAGACCATTTATTTCATGTTCCTGCAAATAAATAGACCGAAAATCTCATTTTGATAAATAACCCCCGTCTTTTAGCATAAACTGTGACAAAAGACCCCCTTGTTTTAGCACATTTTCGAAATTAGCTGAAACTAGCGCTACCTAGGTCTAAAAATCAGTCTGCGACTTAATCAGATTAAATAAAATAGCCGAAAGATGAATGTTCAATACAAAAAACAATAAGGTGTGGTTATGGCAATTCCAAGTTTTCGATCATTTTTAAGGCCAGTTCTCGAAGCTATGTCTGAAGTTGATCAAATTAATAATCCGCGAACTTCACTAGTGCCAATCATAAAACAAAAAATGCAATTCAGCGATGAAGAGGCCTCAGAGAAATTAGAATCTGGCGGAAATCGTTTGGAAAATCGTGTAGGTTGGGCACTAACTTATCTAAAAAAATCTGGCCTTGTCACTTTTCCGAAACGAGGAACGTCCATGATAAGTGCAGAAGGTAAAAAATTTCTTTCTATGCACAAAGGCGAAATTGCGCCAAAAGATTTAGAAAAATTTCCAAGCTATCTTGAATTTAAAAATGGGTCTGGCGAAAGTGAAAAGCCAACAGTCATGGATCGAAATCTAAATATGGAAGAAGTTGACCCAGAAGAAAAAATTAATCTCGGTTACGGTGAAATTAAAAAAGCACTTATTGGAGAATTGAGAGAAAAGATTTTTGAATTGAACCCATTACAATTTGAAGAGCTCGTATTAAAACTTATTCGAGCTTTAGGTTATGGCGCTCTAACCGGAAAAATTGAACACACAGGTGGTTCTGGCGATTTTGGAATTGATGGCATCGTGCATTTGGACAGGTTGGGTCTTGATAAAATTTATTTACAAGCAAAGCGGTATAAGTTTTCTAGTAAAATAAGTAGTTCTGAAATTCAAAAGTTTTTCGGAGCACTTAGGGGGCGACACGCCTCAAAGGGCATATTTTTAACAACATCTTCTTATCAGGATTCAGCTTTGGAGTATGCAAAATCAGTTTCAGATACGCTTGTATTGATTGATGGTCATCAAATAGCAGAGCTCATGATTGAATCCAATGTTGGTGTTTCGGCTAAAAGAAAAATTATCATTCCAGAAATTGACAATGATTTTTTTGAAAACTAAGTCAAAGCATAAACAACATTTCGACTCTTGCCACTCGTGCTCAACAACCCCAGCCGAACCAATCCCGAAAAATCTCGCTTTAAAGCTTCGCGGTTCGACCCACACAATTCCACACAGAACCTGTTTGTAATTTCAAAACCACTTTCGGCCGACAACAAATAATTTAAAATTTTTCGTTGGCGCTCATTTAAATTGTGTTGTGATATGGATTGCCAAAAATTACCGACACGCAAATAGCGCGCAACTAAATCAGCTTGGGCACGACAACAGTCAGAAAAATTTTTTAAAAACCATACCAGCCATTCTGTAACATCTGAATTTCCTGTTTGGGTTTTTTCTAGAATCTCAAAATAGCTGTCTTGTTGATTTAAAACTTGAACCTGAAAATCATGCAACCTGAATTCTGATTTTTCGTCTTGTGCAAAGGCCAAATCAGTCAATTGAAATAAAATATCATCGGCGCCGTCTTCAAAGGGCTGAATTGATGTGAACCACAAATGCGCAATGGCAGTTCTGATTAAAGTGTCTAAATCCAATGGTGGTTCGTTCCACCAATTTAAAAAATCTTTGATTTCATTTTCAATGTCGCGTGCGCGGTCTGTGCGAAATTGGTTAAGATTAATTTTTTTTAAACCCTCGCGTCCGTTTAAAAATAAATCTGAATGCCATTTGAATAATAAGTTTTCAGTTAATTTTGCGCCGAAATTTGGCGTGATCCGTTTTTTATCGGCGCCTTGGACAATGGTTTGAATTGCTAAAACTTCGGCCTGAGATTTTCTAGCATCTGACAAAGGCGCAAGTAGCTGAGCGTTGTTCCAGCTGAAATTAGGCCAGTTTTTATTGTTCCACAGATATTTTTGGTTCATAATATAAACCATTAATATTGCATAATCGGTACAAAAACAAGACTTTTCGTTTATTGTTCGATTTCTTGAAAAAACACTTTGACCGGGTTTATTCAGCGTGGCACAACAACCCCCTGGCACACATCATTCTTACAGGAGGATACATGTACGCAATTATCAAAACGGGTGGCAAACAATACAAAGTTCAAGCCGGTGATGTTTTACAAGTTGAAAAATTAGAAAATGCATTGGGTTCAGAATTAACTATCGATGATATCTTGATGGTTGGTGGCGATAAAACGCACGTCGGTACCCCAACAGTTAAAAATGCAAAAGTAACAGTTGTTATTACAAAACAAGCACGCACGATGAAAGTTTTTGTATTTAAGAAAAAACGTCGTCAAGGTTATAGAAAATTCGGTACTCATAAACAAAATTTTACAGAAATTTTTATCAAATCAATTACTTCGCCGGATGGCCAAACAACAAATGCAGACACTCAAGCTGACGTTAAAGATATCGCTGCAATCCGCATGGCTCGCTTTGAACAAAAAACTGCGGACAGTCGAGCTCGCGCAGAAGCAATGATAGGTCAGGGTTCAGTTAAAAAAACTGAAACGACATCGGCTAAAATTATCAAAAAAGCATCTGCGGCAGTAAAAGCACCGAAGAAAAAGGTAGCAGCGAAAAAAACGGCAGCCAAAAAAGCGCCGTCAAAACGTTCAGCTAAAAAAGCAACAAAAACAGTAGCTAAAAAGAAAAAATAATATTTTTCATCAAAAGAATACATACGCATACGAAATATTAATTTTATTTTAAAAGAAAACGGAGTTAGTCATGGCAAGTAAAAAAGCTGGTGGTAGTACCAAAAA
>JAYVKY010000167.1:0-10301 GCA_043767965.1 Pseudobdellovibrionaceae bacterium | reverse complement strand
CAATAAACAGTTAAATTAATCCCATTTTTAACCGATATAGAGACCAGAGAGGGTATAGGGTTAAAATGCAAATCGAGAATGAAGAACTGCAATTTATTTCTGCACAGAAGACTTTGCAGTTCAAATCAAATCTGAGCGACCTGCAGATTCAATATTTGGCCCAGCTTGAAAATCAATCGACGATCCAACAGGTGATTACGACAGGTCTTAAAAATGGATGGCTTGTGAATTTTGTTCAGTTGTATGATTTGGTACAAAAAATTGTCGATCTGAAGCTGATACTGAATAAAAATTTTTACAATTACTTTTCAACAATTAACAGTAATCATCAAAGGTCACAAGTGGCACATGGGCGATCAGTCTTGGCGTCCAATAAATCAGTTGAGAATAAAATTGATTTCAAAGAATTAATAAAGCTTCCTTTTTTACGTTCGCTCGAGCCGCATATCGCGTCTGAGTTGCTTGAAAAATCTGAAGTGATTCATGTTGCCGCCGAATCATATATCTGTCGTAAGGGTGATATTTTTTCAAGATACTTGTATATTTTATTGTCCGGCGAAGCGGCTATTTACGGTCAGGGTCAGCAAACTAAAAAGTTTATAAGTCTGTTAAAGCCAAATTCCGTTTTTGGTGAAATGGGATTCTTTTTAGGGGTTCCTAGGTCGGCTGAAATTATTGCAACCAAACAATCAAAAGTTTTAATGATCATAGGGCATTCAGATTTTTTAAATAAGTATTTGAATTCAGATAAAGCCCAACATCTTGTGCATCGATTCTGGATTCAACAAGCACTGGTCAATTCAGAAATATTTAAAAACATACCCGCCGAATCGATTGATGAGCTGACATTTGGTGGCGATATCTGCAGAATTACAGCAGGACAAATTTTATTCTCTGAAAACCAAATGACAAATGGCGCATATATCGTTGTTCAGGGACAATTTTCAGTTCAGATAAATCATAAAAACGTAGCAAAAATTTCACAAGGGCAAATGATCGGAGAGGTTTCACTTTTTCACACGCAAGGAAAGCGTTCTGCGACAGTCATAGCAGAAAAAGATTCGATATTGATGTATATTAGTTTAGAGAAATTTTACAAATTACTAAGTCATAATCTATATTTAGCAAAAATACTGCAAGAATTATCGCAAAAAATATTTGATCAAAATATGAAAAAATAAACTTATGCTGAGATTAAGAAGTGGTATAGTGATTTATGACCCACGTCACAAGTACGAATATGAATAATACGCCGATCAATTGATAGGCTCGTTTTTTTTCAACTTTAAAGTTTTCACACAGGCCAACAATCGCCAGCAAAAAAGAAAAGCCAAAGCCGATCAATGAGATGGGTGCAAAATATTCCGAAATAATTTGAAAAATATAAAACGGAATTGACGCTAAGATCACCAGCATAAATATTTTTCTGAAACTTTCCGTGCGATTTTCAAAAAACTGAAAATAATAATAAAAAAAAGTAGCCATTAAAAGCGATGTGATGGTCGAAACGAAAGGCATAATAAATAAGCCTGCTGCCATACGGTAAAAATTTAATTTAATGAGGCCGGCTAATAATCCCGACGAAACTGAAATCATCAATTGCACGAAAAAAATTGATGGCCAGTTCCAGTCAGGAATTTTTGCAATTTGTCGTGTCGGATTCTTGATAAATTTGATTAAAGTTTCAATTATTTTTTTGATGCTAATTGTAGGCTCTTGCTGGCTTGGATTGACTTCACGCATATGATTAAATTCTGGATCAAAATTTACGGTTTCGCAAGCAGTTTAATCTTTTGTAAAGTCAATTTCTGCCAATTGAACACAATGATCTAATAATTGATGCCATATATTTTCAGGGCATTCATTCAGTGTTTCGGAATAACTTGGGCATTGCAAGCCCTGCAAATTGCACCACTTCTGATGAAGCCAATACAAGAAGGATTTTTTTTTATATTTTGGGTGAAAAACGAAGTAATCTGAATTTAGATTTTCAGCACTGCCGATCACAGTTATCGTTGAATTTAGAATCAATTTCAATTCGTCTTTTAAATCATGGGCAGTTGTTGAATCAATAAAAAGATGGCAGTGATTTAAATCGGCCACATTTTTATGAAGATTTAATTTTTTGAATTGTATATTTTGAAACGGCAATTGATAGATATCAACGTTATAGCCATGTTCAAATAGAACATGTGCAACAAAACCATACGCGTTATTATAGAAAAAAAGGCTTCGCGGCGGGGTTAAGAACAAAATGGGTCTTCGTGTTAACAAGCAGTTCGGACGTAATACAAATTGAGGATTCGCAGATTGTGTAGACCTTTGGTCGAGTTCCGTTTTTATCATGACCCTAAGCATAGAAAAATAGTCTATTTTATGGCAATATATATTTATGAGGCTTCAGCTATTTCCTGAAAGAAAATCTTGTTTTTGTGCATTTTGCAAAACTGCTCGAAAAGTATATCGTAATAAAAATTTAAGTTTTGCAACGATGTTGGGACTTGTTGGCCTTAGTTTCATACTGACGAATACAATTTGGCACAGCTTTGATCCTCGAGGTTTGTTTATTTTAGGGTTTTTACTGATCACAGGCGAGGTCTTGACGCAAATCAAATGGCGTCAAGGTATGATTTGTCAAAATTGCGGCTTTGATGCTGTTTTGTACATACGTGACCCTGAAAAAGCAGGTTTAAAGATTAAAGAATTTTTAGAATATCGTGTTGGTCGCCCAGAGTACTTGCTGCGACCTCCAGTGAATATGCCGCAGCGTAAAGTACGCAGTGCTCGAGGCGAAAATATTTCTTTACGGGGTTAAAAAAATCGGTGCATAATTCCTCTGGATGCATAAAAAAATACATAACTTAGCCTACATATTTTCAATCTCAATCTTAGTTTTAAGTTCAAGCGCTTGGGCGCAAAAAAAAGCACAAGCTGCAAATCCACAGGTTGAAATTTATAGCGCAGCTGATTTTGATTCAGAAGTGATCGAGGTCATCGAACCTGGCGTTTCCTATCTGATTTCAAATAAGCCTAAGGGACCTTTTTATCAAATTAAACTTAAAAACGGAAAAATTGGTTATGTACCCGACACAGAAATTGAAATTAATGGCGAAGGCGCCTTTAAGCCCAAACCCTTTAAAAATTCAAACGAGGATCAAGACCAAACTGGGAAAATAAAAAATAAAAAGAAAAAAACAGAATCCGAAAAATTTCAAGACGAAGAAGATATCGATTCAGAAAAAATGTCATTTCATGCGATTACTTTGCAACTGATTAATTATCACGAGGAAACGCTGGGTGGTGTGCAAATTGGCGACTTATATGCAATCGGTTACAGACATTTGCCATTATTAGATGATTTTGCTTCAAGTTTTTCCTGGGATGTTGCTGCGGCCTTTAACGCTCCGGCATATTATCATGAACTGACGGGGCAAGCAGCGCGTGGTTTTTCTTTATGGTCGGGCTTTCAAGTTGTCAATATTTCGGCTCTGGGTTCAAATACAACTCTACATTACGGCGCTGGGCCCTTTGCAAAGTACACTCAATTTGAAGTCAAATCGCAAACAAGAGGTTATTCACTTCAAGATTTGACGATAGGTGTGACCATTGATGCAGGGCTTATTTTTCATTTTGAATTTGTGAGTTTAGATTTAGGTCTTCGTTATTATTGGGATAAAAAATCTTATGGTGCACTTTGTATGGGGGTCTTGTTTTAATGTCTATACGCATATTACCTATAGATGTCGTCAATCAAATTGCAGCCGGAGAAGTTGTCGAACGGCCTGCACATTTAGTGAAAGAGTTGCTCGAAAATTCGATGGATGCAAACAGCACTGAAATTCAAATTGAAATTTTAGCTGGCGGCCGTTCAATTAAAGTTTCTGATAACGGATGGGGTATTGATAAAAAAGATCTGGCCATGGCGCTGACCAGACACGCAACAAGTAAAATTCAAAAAACAAATGACCTTTGGAATTTGTCAACATTTGGTTTTCGTGGCGAGGCCCTAGCCAGTGCCGCAGCCGTTTCAAAACTGACGTTAGCCAGCCAATCCGTAGGGGCCTTGAGTGCTTTTCAAATCATTTCTGATTTTGGAATATGTTCGGAAGTATTGCCATCAAGTCGTAACAAAGGTACTGAAATTAAAATTGAAAACTTATTTGATAATGTTCCCGCTCGACTAAAATTTTTAAAATCGGATGCTTCTGAAAATGCACAGATAAGAAATGCAGTTAAAGCGATGGCTCTGTCAAATTCGAATGTCGAATTTAAATTGATTGAATCTGGCAAGCTTGATTTATATTTTACAAAACGCGACAATATGCTTGACCGAGCTTGTGAAGTTTTAAACTGTCAAAAATTATTTTCACATACTGCTGCACGCGAAAATTACAAAGCAACGGCCTATTTCTCTTCACCACAAGATGTGGTGAAAACATCAAAAAATATTTGGATCTTTGCGCAAAACAGATGGGTTCAAGACCGCGGCCTGCAAGCGGCAGTGATGGAGGCCTATCGAAATTTATTGATGCATGGGGAATACCCCAATGTCGTCATTCACTTAGAGTGTTTACCAACTGATATTGATGTGAATATTCATCCGACGAAAAGCCAAGTTAAATTTCAAAATCCATCATTGGCTTTTCGCGCCGTGCAAGCCAGCGTTCGGGACGCTTTAGAAACGGCACCGTGGATTGCTAAAAATACAAATGTCGCACAAGCAGTGCAAAATTATTCGCAGAATTATCAAATCCCAGAAGCTAAAAATTATTCATTCCAAGATGGGTCTTTAGTTAAAACACATTTCCAAAGTAAAGATTTTAATATAAAAGATAATCATATTCAAAGACCGATTGAAAATGAACAATTCATAAAGCAAACCTATTGGTCATCGTTTCAAGTGATTGGTCAAATCAATCTGACATACATTGTTTGTCAAAAAGACGATCAAATGATTTTAGTTGATCAACATGCTGCGCATGAACGCGTGGCCTTTGAAAAACTGATGCGTAAATGGCAAGGCGGGGACATTGACTTACAAAGTTATTTATTTCCGTTAGCAATAGATCTTTCCCCTGAAAAATGTGAGGCTATTTTATTTTATCAAAACGAAATTCAAAAGATGGGCATTGAAATCGAACAGTTGGGGCCCAGTACGGTGGGTGTAAAATCGGCGCCACTTTTTGTGAAGGAGGCCAGCCTTCCGCATGTTTTTGAAAAATTAGCCAATGACACGATTGAATTCGGCGGAAGTTTTAACCTTGAAAAATCAATTTCTGATTTATTTGCAACAATGGCATGTCATTCGGTAATACGTGCTGGTCAAAGTTTAAGCCTGCCAGAAATGAAAGAATTATTAATTTCTATGGACGAGTTTCCATTATCAAGTTTTTGTCCTCATGGCAGACCCGTCAGTATTGAAATGACATTTGTTGAAATAGAAAAAATGTTTGGGCGCATTCATTAATGCAATCAGA
The DNA here is from genome assembly GCA_043767965.1 of Pseudobdellovibrionaceae bacterium. Taxonomy (GTDB): domain Bacteria; phylum Bdellovibrionota; class Bdellovibrionia; order Bdellovibrionales; family Bdellovibrionaceae; genus Pseudobdellovibrio. The sequence goes on along the minus strand of JAYVKY010000167.1, from coordinate 4,824 downwards.
TCAAATTAAAAAAATTATTTTTGTTATTGGTTCGACAGCCTCGGGCAAAAGCCACTGGGCACTTGAATTAGCCCAAAAATACCGGGGCAGTATAGTTAACATTGATAGTATTCAGTTTTACAAAGGTCTTGTCGTGGGTTCAGCAGCCCCATTGGATATTGATAAAGCAAAAGCACCACATTATTTATACAATTATGTTTCTGCGCCGCTTGAAATGACAGCTGGTGAATTTTTGCGCGATTTTTATAAATTATTAGAAAATAAAAATTTAAAATTTCCTTTGTTTGTTGTCGGTGGGACGGGATTTTATATTCAAGCTTTAGAAAAAGGGATGTTTGATATTCCCGAGATTCCCCCCGCATTAAAAACTGAAATTGAAAAAGAAATTTTAGAATTTGGTAATGAAAAAGCATATGCTGAATTAATTGCTTTTGATACACAGACTCAGATTCATGTAAATGATGCCTATCGTATTGGTCGAGCGTTGGAAGTAAAACGTGCTTTTGGTAAAACGATGTCGCAATTGCAGGCTGAATTTTTGCAATCTAAAAAATTTGAATTAAAAATTCCGTATCTTAAAATTGGTCGATGGTTAGATAAAGAAATTCTATTTAAAAATGTGTCAGCACGTACAAAGGATATGCTTAAAAATGGTCTCGTCGAAGAGGTTGAATATTTTATGAAGCAGGGCTATGCAGAGTGGGCCCCATTGAAATCCGTTGGCTATTTTGAAGTTCTGCAGTACCACCAGAAATGTGTGGCCAAAGATCAACTTAACGAATTGATTAGTCAAAGCACAATGAGATTAATTAAAAAACAAAAAACATGGTTTAAACGTGACAATTCAGTACTTTGGTCTGATGGCGATCTATTGAAAGAAAAACACATTGAAGATCGCATTGACCAGTTCTGATTTTAAAATGAGCCCTAAATTGACCCTTAGCCCAAGGAAAGTAAAGATAGAAGAATATGAAAAGCATGACGGGCTACGGCCTAGCAAGAACACAATCGCCTGAAGTTTCGATCGAAATCAGTGTACGGGCAGTGAATGGTCGATTTTTAGAAAATCGATTTCATTTGCCCCGCAATTATTTTGGTTTTGAATCTGATTTAAAAAAGAAATTAAATGAATTTATTAAACGCGGTACCGTTGATGTATATATTTCGCGAAAGCTGAAAGCCAATGTTGTTGCATCAAAAATTGTGATCAATACGAAATTGGCCAGTGAATATTTAAAAGCATTCAGAAAGCTTTCAAAAGATTTACAAATGAACGATATGATAAAACTTGATCTGATCACCAGACAAAATGATGTGATTCAAATCGAAGAACAAGAGCAAATTCCGCATCAAGAGATTACACTTCTTAAAAAAACTTTTGAAAGCGCATTGAGAAAATTTGAAATCGAAAGACTTCGCGAAGGTTTAGCCTTAAAGAAAGATTTGCAAAAAAATTTGAAAGATTTGCAAAAATATGTTTTAAAAATTTCAAAGCTTCGTGAAGAAGCCAATAAAATGCTTCAAGAAAAATTTGAGGCCAAGCTTAAATCACGATTACCCAAAGAGGTCATGGCCCAGGGTTTTGACCCACAAAGATTAACACAAGAAATAGTTATTCAATTGGAAAAGGCAGACATTAACGAAGAAATTATCAGATTGAATGAACATCTTAAAAATTTTGAAAAAATTATGGATCAGGAAGTTGTTGAAGGTAAAAAACTTGATTTTTATACCCAAGAATTATTGCGTGAAGTGAATACGATTGGATCTAAAAGCCAAGTGGCTGGCATTACAGAATCAATTGTAGAATCAAAAACTTTGATCGAACGAATCAGAGAGCAAGTGCAAAACATCGAATGACGGCTTCAATGGAAAAACAAAAAGTCAGAATGATTATAGTAGCGGCGCCGAGTGGTGCAGGTAAAAGTAGTTTTGTTGAAAAAATTTCAGCTGAAGATCTCAGATTGCACGATATCATCACGTATACGACGCGCTCTATGCGTCGTCAGGAAAGCCAAGGAAAACCTTATTTTTTTATCTCGAAGGAAGAATTTTTAAAAAAGTGCAGCGAAGATTTCTTTATTGAATGGGCACAGGTTCACACAAATATGTATGGGACATCCTATGAGCAGGTCAATTTGGCTTGGGCTCGGGACAAAGTTGTCATTATGGATATCGATATTCAGGGAGTGGCTACTTTTAAGTCAAAATTTCCAGATGCAAAGACTGTTTTTATTTTGCCCCCATCAATTGACGAATTAAGGCGACGCGTTATAAAGCGAGACGGAGCCCCACCGCCAGACCTCGATATTCGTATGCAGAATGCCGAGAAGGAAATGGCTAAAGCGCACGAGTTTGATATACAGATTGTGAATGATGACTTTGAACGATCTTTTGCAGAATTTAAAAAAACAGTTGAGAATTGGATAGGTTAGGGTTATTTTCTAAAGTTCGCTTTTATTAGGGATATATTTTTTGGGGGTTCTATGGCTCGTGTTACAGTTGAAGATTGTTTAGATAAAGTTCCTAATCGTTTTTCGTTAGTATTACTTGTGGCAAAACGTGCAAAGCAATTATTAAAAGGTGCTGAATGTACAGTATCTACTCGAAATAATAAATACATCGTAAATTCTTTGCGTGAAGTAGCTATTGGTAATGTGATTTTTGATCCTAAGGTGACTCGTGAAATAGCGATGGAAGATATGCTTGCAGATTTGAATAAAACAGAAAAAAAAACCACTAACGGTTAGGCTTTGGTCTGTAAAATCAATAAAAACGAACTAAAAATTAAGTTATTCAAAAAACCTACTGATCAAGTGGGTTTTTTTATTCTAAAATAAATCAATGTCAGATAACAACATAGATTCTATCAGCGAAGACAGGCTTTCAAATCGGCCTATTAAAACAGTTGCAGAACTTGTTGATAAAATTAAATCTTACTATCCAAACCTACCTGAAAATTTTATTGAACGTGCCTACACGTTTTCTGAAAAAGCCCACGCGGGACAAATGCGCAGATCTGGCGAACCCTATATTTCTCATCCGCTGAATGTCGCGGGGATTTTGGCGGAATTGCAGTTAGATATTGATACGATTGTAACAGGGTTACTGCATGATACCGTCGAAGATACAAATGTCACACTTGACGATATTCAAAAAGAATTTGATGCAACAGTTGCTGCTCTGGTGGACGGTGTTACAAAAATAGGAAAAATGAATTTTCGAAATAGCTTTGATAAGCAAGGCGAAAATATTCGAAAAATGATCGTAGCCATGGGAAAAGATGTTCGTGTTGTTTTAGTAAAGCTGGCTGATCGGCTTCATAATATGCGAACACTGAATCACATGCCCTATGAAAAACAAAATCGAATTGCTCAAGAAACTTTAGAAATATACTGTCCGCTGGCAGGGCGCATAGGTATTAGCGCTTTAAAAATTGAACTTGAAGATTTATGTTTCAGGTACTCTCGTCCTGATAAATATTTCGAACTGACTCAGTTGATTGAAAAAACAGAGCATGAAACTGATCGTTATATATTAGAAGTTAAACGACAAATCGCAGACGTTTTGTCGAAATCAACAGTCAGAAATTATAAAGTTTTTGGCAGATCAAAACACCTTTGGTCTATTTACAGAAAAATGACATCAAGAAATTTAGATTACGATCAAATTTTCGATGTGCTGGCATTTCGCTTAATCGTTGGTACAGTTGTCGAATGTTATGAAGTTTTAGGTTATATCCACTCAATCTGGAAGCCCATTCCTGGACGATTTAAAGATTTTATTGCTATGCCGAAATCAAATCTTTACCAATCACTTCATACCACGGTGTTAGGCCCCGGGGGCGAACGTATCGAAATTCAAATACGAACTGAAGAAATGCATTTAATAGCTGAAAAAGGGATTGCCGCCCATTGGAATTATAAAGAGCGCGGTGATTTAACCCCTGATCAAATGCAAAAAGCAAATTGGTTACGCGAGCTATTGACCCTTCATCAACAAAATGAATCACCTGACGAATTTCTAGATACAATTAAAACTGATCTTATTGAAAAAGATATTTATGTTTTTACCCCGAAGGGTGATGTTCGAGAATTGCCCGATGCGGCAACGCCAGTGGATTTGGCCTATGCCATTCATACAAATTTAGGTGGGCAGTGCACAGGCGCCAGAGTCAACGGTCGAATCGTTCCGTTGAAACATAAATTGCAAAACGGTGATCGCGTTGAAATTTTAACTTCTAAAACACAGACGCCATCAAAGGATTGGCTGAAATTTGTTGTCACAAATAAAGCGAAATCAAAAATCAGACAATTTGTTAAAGATGAACAACGAAAAAATGCAATTGGTATTGGTAAAGAGTTAACTGAAAAAGAGTTCAGAAAATTTGGTTTAGCGGCCATTAAATATCTAAAGGGGCCCGAATTTGATAAATACATTTCGGATTGCGGAGTCGTCGATCTTGAAGAGCTGTATGCCAGAGTTGGTTACGGAAAATTTGAACCGCGTCACTTGATTGACAATTTAAGTCCGAACGCGATTCAAAAAGAGATTGAGAAAAATGAACAATCTGAAACTGCAACATTTATGCAGAAGGTTGTTAAAAGTGCAAAATCAAAAACACGAAAAACAAATTCTTTGGTTATGGTCGATGGAATGGAAGATGTTTTAGTACACTTTGCAAAATGCTGTGACCCTATTCCAGGCGATGCAATCACCGGCTTTATCAGTCGTGGCAAAGGGATTACTATACACACATCAAACTGTTCTAAAGTTTTCGAACTTGACCAAATGCGCAGGGTTGATGTCGCATGGACGGCAAAA
>JAYVKY010000166.1:0-3549 GCA_043767965.1 Pseudobdellovibrionaceae bacterium | reverse complement strand
TGGTAGGGGCGCAGGGACTCGAACCCCGGATCCTCCCGTTATGAGCGGGATGCTTTAACCAACTAAGCTACACCCCCACAGGTCGTATTGGTCAAAATTTGAATTACAAAGAAATTATCAAATATCAAATTTAAGATCAAGGCAATAGCTTAAAAGTCTGTACTGAATCTTTCCTTTAATTCTGTTAGCCCCAGATCATTTAGAATTTGATTCAGTCTGTCGGCATGGCGTTGTCGTTTATTTTCGATTTTTGTCGCAATTATCAGCTCATTTTTCATCGAATGCTCAAGGCCTGTGAATTCAGTCACGGTCACTTGGTACCCGTACGATTCAAGTTGTAAACACCTGAAAACGTTTGTCATGTGACTGCCGAATTCGCGCGTATGAATTGGGTGACGCCAAATTTCAGTCAATACGTTGGCAAGTTGTTTGGGCTTATTTTTTTTCAATACGGCGGCCACTTCGGCCTGACAACAGGGAATCAATACAATGTGTTTTGCATTTTTTTTAATTGCAAATTCGATCGCATCATCAGTGGCTGTGTCACAGGCATGAAGTGCTGTTACAATATCGATCTGCTCGGGCAAATTAGGATTTGTTATCGAATCGGCCACAGATAAATTTAAAAAAGACATATTTTTAAATTTCAGTTTTTCTGCAATTTTTTTTGAATTTTCAATCAGTGGCTGACGTGTATCGATGCCATAAATGTGACCGTGATCTATATTTTTATAGAAAAGATCATAGATCATAAACCCCAAATAGGATTTACCTGCACCATGATCGATCAAATTTAATTTCGAGTTGGCATCTTTAAGCTGTTTCAGCAAAGGTTCGACAAAGTTATACAAATGATAAATTTGCTTCAACTTCCGGCGACTATCTTGGTTCATTTTGCCATCGCGGGTTAAAATGTGCAGTTCTTTAAGTAGATCGATGGACTGATTCGGTTTAATTTCGCTGGCAGTGTCATTCATAGAATTCACTTTAACACGGGGAAGGTTTCAGTCTAGGATTATTAGAGAGGTTCCATGAGAAAAATATTTTACACTGTGACAGCCACATTAACTATGATCTTTTACCAGAGTGCTTTGGCTAAAGACAATTTTATCATAGCAACTATGCAAGAGTGGGACGTTCTGCACCCCGTAAGCTATCAAACAGCCGCCAGCGAATCAATTATGCATATGTTACAACGGCAAATGGTGTACCGTGATATCACGGGCAAAGTGCTGCCCGAAATCGCGGTTGAAATACCGTCTTTGAAAAATAAAAAAGCAAAATTAATTACTGAACGGGGCCATAAAAAAATATTTGCCACATGGCAAATTCGCCCTGAGGCAAAATGGTCTGACAATGTACCGATCACTTGCAAAGATTGGAAATTTTCTTGGGCTGTAGGTATGAACGACTTGGTGTCTAAAACGGAAAAAAATATTTATTCGAAAATTGAAAGTATGACATATTCAGACACAGAGCCCAAAAAATGTTTGGTCACCTATGCGACTGATGAATGGACATTCGACCGTGACCTGCCTCCGTTTTTGCCCGAGCATATTGAAGGTATTATTTATGACAAATGGGGTCAGCAGAAGGTTCAAAGTTACGAACAGAACTCTTTGTATGTAAAGGCTCCCGCAACAAGCGGCCTGTACAGTGGGCCGTACATCGTTTCAGAAATTAAAATTGGCAGCTCGATTTCGCTAAAAGCAAACCCAAATTTTTGGGGTCAACCTGCAAATATAAAGAACATCACAATTAAATTTATTGCAGATACAAACACGTTAAGGCCCTATTTGCAAACTGGGCAAATTGATATGATTTTACCAGTTGGCTTCCCGCCAGATCTGGCGATTTCCTTTTCAAAGGAGCTATCAGATAAGCAAACTGTTCATTTTATTAATTCATCTTTATATCAGGGTCTTTTTTTAAATCTAGACAATGAAATTTTGAAAGACGATCTGGTCCGAAAGGCATTGGCCCTGGCCATTGACAAAAAATCTTTAACAAAAGCATTTTTTTCAGGTTTATTAAAGCCTGCGGATACGATTATTTCAGAATCAGACCCAGCACATTTCGAACGAAATTTAAAAACAGATTTAAAACAAGCGGTTAAATATTTAGATCAAGCCGGCTGGAAGCTGTCGGCAGACGGTAAATCGCGTGAAAAAAACAGCAAAAAATTAATCTTAGACTTTAAAACATCAGCGGGTATTCGAATACTTGAAACCGTACAGACGTACTTGTGTTCTGAGTTTCAAAAAATTCAAGTTGAATGCCTGATTAAAAATCAACCGCCACGCATATTTTTAGGGGAAAGTGTGCCAAAGGGTCTATTTGCCATAGGAATGTTTGGACAAGCAACATATCCCGACACATCACTGAAAGGTTTATTTCACTCTAACGAAATACCCTCTGAGAAAAACGCCTGGGCTGGAGGAAATATTTTAAGATTAAAATCTGAAAAAATGAATAAATTAATTTTTGATTTTGATCACGAATCTGATTCGGGCCAACGTATTCAAATTTTAAAACATATAGATCAAATGGTGATTGAAAACAACTGGATCATACCCATATATCACAGACGTGAAGCCGTTGTATTCCCAAAGGATTTCACTGGTTTTACGGACGATTTTAAAGGCACAGCGCTTGTTTACCCAGAAAAATGGAGCATTCATGAATAAATCAGAGGCTATAAAAAAAATATTGGCCTTCGGTATTTATATTATTTTTGCAATGTTATTTTGGCCATTTCTGACACCATTATTATTCGCCGTTTTGTTTGCCTTTGCTTTAAATCCAGTTTTAAAAAAGGTTCGAAGTCGTTATCCGAAAGTGAAAAGTCATAAAACGCTTGTTGCGGGCTCTTTGGCGGCGATCTTATCTATATTTTGCATACCCATTTCTGTTTTAATATTCACGGCAATAACACAAATTAAAAAAATCGAGACGGGCGATCTTGCTGCGCTGCCGATTTATAAAAATTTTCAATCTGTTATCCAGATCGTAAACACATGGTTACAATCAATTTCTGCACAATTTAATATCGACATATCTGCTTATATTGATCTGAATGCGATCTTTACAAAGACTACACAAATTATTATTCCGTTAGTCACCTCTGTTGTAACGCAGTTACCGACGTTTTTGTTTCAGTTTTTAATTTTTATGGTCGCTTTGTATTTAATTTTAACAAATACAGCATTTTTTAAATTATGGTTTCATCGTCTGAACTTGTTCTCAGAAGCACAGCTGAGTCAGCTTTCGGCTTTGATACAAAAAATCTGTAATTTAGTTTTGATATCGACCGTGATTGTCGCTACGGCACAAGCTACGGTTATTTCATTAGCTTGTTTAATGGCCGGATATACTGATTTTATAATCGTATTTATGATTACATTTTTTTTGTCATTTATTCCGGTGATCGGCTCGGCCCCAATTTCGATAGCTTTGATTATTTATAGTTTGATGAATGCGCAATTTACAAGTGGAGTAATTATTATTATAGCCGCTATTATTGCGGCCAGTATTGATAATATTATTAAG
>JAYVKY010000165.1:0-2256 GCA_043767965.1 Pseudobdellovibrionaceae bacterium | reverse complement strand
ATTACTTTTCATAGCTAATTGTACTCTTAAACTGACAAGCTGACCAGTATGAAAGTAACTTAAGTAATCAGGGTTTAAAAATGGAAAGAACATATAACTTGTATTTATTAAATAGTTAACGATAGGTAATTTTACTTCTTCGGCAATGCTAATTTCAACAAACTGACTCATCAATACTAAGATAATACCGTCTGCATTAGAATCAGAGTTAGTATATGCTAGTAAGCTGACTGCAGCAAAAGTATTTTTATTAAGATAGTGAGGTATTGGTTGGCTTTGGCTTTGGCTTTTATAATATGCTTCATATTGATTTTTATAAGTTTCCCAGAATCCCATAAAACTATAATTTGTAGCAACCGAAAATCCTTCTAAATATTTTGGAAATGTATTTTCAATAAAATTTATAAACTGTTCCCTATTAATATAGGTGTTTAATTTCGATGAGTTTTGATATCGCTCTTTGATAATATTGATAATATTTTTAGATTGAACTATGTCGATTGTATTTTCTGTTTTTTTAGTTCTATTTTTTCTTTCAGGCTCGTCCAAGCCTTCAAGTACAATGCTCTCAGTTCTATTTGGCATGAAGTGTGCGTACATTCGAGCTATATTTGTGCCATACGAAAATCCAAGAACAAATTTCCATTGTTCTATACCGTATGCCGTACGAATACCCTCGATATCTGCGATAGTTGCAGTTGAACTTATTTGTGTATCTAGAATCGCATCAGTCGTTGGAAACGAGCTGCAGCCACCGCCACGGTAATGAAAAAAAACGACATTGTATTCGGAAATAACTTTGGTTATTTCATTTGCGCCAGATGAGTTCCACATGCCTCCGGGGCCACCATGAATAACCAGCACAGATCTTTTGCTTGGATCAAACGACTTAGTCGTAAATGAAAATACCGAAAACTGCTGTTTTTCTGGTGAAGAATGCAAGTTTCTAATAATTTTTTTGTGGAATGGGAATTCATTTTCACAAATATCCTTTGGTATTTCCGCCGAAAATCCAGGATTCCGTCTTATTTCAGAATAGGGATCTAATCCATTCTTCCCATCAGCGAAAGCCGTCAAAGCAATGGACAATAGACTTATAAGTGTTACTATTTTTTTCATACGATACCCTTAGTTTGTTTACAGCTGGTCACAGGATTTAGTATAGCAAGTGCTGTGCTAAGTTGGCCTCCCAGCCCCGCAAAATTCCCCCTTGCCAACCCCCAAAACCCCTGCTAAACATAACCTTCGCTTTTTACTCGGTTTCTGGTCAGCCATGACCTGAGACTGGGTTTGAAGTCTGTACATATAACCGAGCCTTCAATTTAAGGCTCACATCCAAGGAGAACGTTAATGGCCGTTACAAAACAGCAAAAAGCAGACATTTTAAAGAAATTCAAAACTGGTGACTTAGACACGGGTTCGCCTGAGGTTCAAGTTGCGCTTTTAACTGCGCGAATCAATGACATGTCATTGCACTTTGCGACTCATAAAAAAGACAACCACGGTAAGCAAGGTCTTATCCGTTGCGTAAATTCACGTCGTTCATTACTTGATTATTTAAAATCAAAAGATACTAAGCGCTATCAAACACTGATTGCGGCCTTAGATATCCGTAAGTAATTAGTCAGTGATCTGCAAAGATTACACAAAAACAAGGCTCCGAAAGGGGCCTTTGTTGTTTTTAAAGTGGCTTGTTTTTCAGGCAATAAAGGTATATACTTAAATCCTAGGGAACAAAATTATGCCTCGAGTATCAGAGTTTTTTGGATTAATTATTTATATGTATTGGAATGACGTTCAAAAACATAAATCACCACATTTTCACGTCAGATTTCAAGGCGCAGAATGTGTTTTTTTGTTATCTGGAGAACTGATACAAGGCCAAATCAGCAGACGCGCCGAACGGCTTATTCAAGATTGGTGTGTTGAACGTAAAGATGAATTACAAATTGCATGGCAATGCGCGATTAACGGTAAGGAGATCCCATGGGTTCAGCCGCTACAGTAATTTTAAAAGTTGCAACTTTAGATTCAAACCGTATTGCGGTTGAGGTATCTGACGGTAAAAAATATTTCGCGGATCTTTCAAGTTTTAAAAATGTATATTGTTTTCCAAAAACAAAAACAGACTGGGACCAGGTTGGTATTGATAATTACGGATTAGGTTTAATTTGGTCCTGCCGTTTTGAAGCTCATATCGATCAAATTTTAGCATTGGCTTATGATATTCAAAACATCAGCGCTACCGCATAGTGC
>JAYVKY010000164.1:0-14767 GCA_043767965.1 Pseudobdellovibrionaceae bacterium | reverse complement strand
CTGATCGGTAACTCGATAACAACACATGGATACACGGCCACCTCTCCGCAAAGTGAATTTTTTAAGGCATCACCAGTTTGATAATAAGGATTCCATTGGATACCCGTAGCCAATTTAAAACCTGATGCATCAGCGCTATCAACGGCATCAACCATAATTGTGTAAATATCAACGTTACTTGGTAAAGCCCCCGCATGGGCGGCCATTATATCACGCAACGCTCGGTGCTCACTTTGACAAGTGCTGCAAAGTTCAGTTGCAAAAATAAAAATACGCGGTTTTGTTGAAATGACAGGTATGATAAATGTATTGTCGTTGATATCTGAAACCATGGCTTCAGAGACCTGAAGTCCAATGACATTATTTTCTGGAGCAATCCGTGGATTCAAATTTGAACCACAACCCAACACTAAAAATATTAAAAACATCAGATTTGAAAATTTATTTATAAATTCCATCCAAAACCTACTTTCATATTTGTCCCAGTTTGACCGGTATTATATTTTGCATAAGCCACCGAACCTGATACGGACCATTTAGATTCTTCATAATTTAAATCTAGTAATATTTGATCATTCCCCAATTGCTCTGTTGAATTGCTCCATTTGCGGTACTCTTGATTCACTTCTACAGCGTAACCCATTCCGTAATTCAAATATGAATTAATCGATTGTAGAAATTTCGTTTCGACCCAGCCAGAGGTCTGATAACCTAAATCAGTTTTTAAGAATTCCGATCTGTTTTCGGACAAATAACCTAAATCAAATCGTAAAGCCATCGTATCGTTTAGAACATAAATATTTTTTAAATTTAAACCGTAACTTATGGGTCGATCTTGCATACGTTGACCTGCTGAAAGTTCAATTCTGTTTTTATATTTTTCAGTGAAAATATGTTCGAAACCAATTTCAATACTGTTTGTATCAAGTTCTGTGGATCTAGATTCTGGCGTTAAACTGTTGTTGGGATTTTGAAAATAATTCTGCGGCACATTTTGTTTTTGTGTGCCCAATGTTACAGAAATTATATTTGTTGAATTTATTTTTGATAAATAGGCCATAGAAATATTTGATTTACGCAGCGGCGTAGTACCAAAATTTGTGGCTGTTATGATTTCAATAATATGCGGGCCAAAATTAATAATTTGATCCACGTTCAAATTAAGCTCTGCCAGTTGGCCGCCAAGGGATGCGTATGTTGTTCCCGTCGTATCGTAAATACGATACTCTGAATAATCTGCAACGTTTCTAGAGAATGTCAAACTGGCCTTCCAGTTATCAAAAATTTTAATTTGATTTACTGTCAGCGAGGTTTCTTTGACCGCATTACGAAATTTTTCTTCAATGGTGGTAGCACCCGATTTGGGTTGATAATCAGTGGATGATGTTGATATACCCACTGATTTAAACTGCGAAAAAGCATAGAAACTATATAGACAACTGCATAGGCAGCTGTAAAAAATTAATGAGCGCACGATGTACATGCGGATCCGCCTGCGCTATTTTGCATATCACGCAGTCCACGCCCCAAGGTGGGGCGAACGCCAAAAATGGGTTTTGATAAATCATAACTTGTATCATTTATTAATGTCAGATCAATATCTGTATCAGCCACCAAAATATCTTCCGAAAAAGACACACTTGCCAAGCATAAACACAATATGACCAAAACAAACTTCATGAACTACTTTAAAATATCTCTGATTTTTTGTAAATCAGCAGCTTCAAAAGTACCCTCGTGCTTAAATAAAATATGGCCGCTCTCGTCAACTATAAAAGATGTTGGGGTTGCAACAACTCCGAAAGCCTTTGTCGCAAGACGACTATTATCTAGAACATATGGAAATGAAAATTCAGATTTGATTGTTTCGTAAAAAGCACGAAGTGCTGATTCTTTTCGATCAAGACCAACTAATTTAAAGGTCGCTGTATTTGCAAACTCGTTAGATAACGCAATAAAATTAGGACGATTTTCAATGCAAGCGCCACATGTTGTTTGGAAAAATTCGAGAACTGTTAACTTCTGTCCTTTTTCTGTCGCTAGAACATCTTGCGTTTTTTCGGTACCATTTTTCATTAAATGGTTTAATAAAATTCCGGATTGTACTAAATCCCCAGCCTCTAAGGCCATTGAATTTAATCCACAAAGAACAAGTGCTGTTAAAATGACTTTTTTCATAAATGTCTCCTTTGCGGCTACACTATGACTTTTTCATTAAAATGGGCATTATTATTTATATTTTATTGCGATTGCTCAGTATTTAAATTGATAACGCCGGCTAAAAATTTGCCGGCGTCCATGAATATCAATTTCCAGGTACAATCTTAGAAAGAAATATTATTTCCGCTCGGGATCAAATTAACTTCCTCGATCGTAACGGCTCCTTTACCAATTGTTGCGTTTGCGGCAGCTGTGCCGCTTTGAAAGCTAAGGTCCGTATGAATTCTGGCTTGAACCTCAACACGGTGATTACCGGTTGGCATAACAAGAGCAAAATTAAATGAATTGGCACTCATTGTTTCTTGTAATAAACCAATGATTTCTGGGGTCGTCGTGCAACTGCTCATATTTAATATGTCTGTACAACTTAAAAGTGCGCCCTGCAGCGTGGCGGTTAGCTGCTGCATACGATTACAAAACGTAACAATTCCTGGCTGTGCAGGCTTGCCATCGATCAGTACTTGTACGTCGACGCCGGCAAAGGCTGACGAGGTGTCGGTCACCATATTTTGACTTTTAACCACAGTGTTTGTATAAAGCCCACACTCTAAAGAAACATTAATCTGTAAAGCTTTGTTCATAGAGGTGCTAATCGAGGTTGGAATGATTGTCCTCCAGCCCATATCTGCTGATTTAATAATATTCACCGAACCCATTGCAATAGCATTTTTTGCACCACCGTAGGCTGTTGTCGTACCCAAAGCTAAAAACGCCAATCTGATCGCTAATTTTTTAAAATTCATAGTTCCCCCAAATTAAAGTTTTTTTGTTATGCTTCATTAGTTCAAAATAAAAAAAGTTACTTAAAAATTTATGGAGCAGCAACTACAGTTGAAACCGGACAAAATTTCAGTTGAATATGAACTCGTCCGATTGTGTCAACATCCCAAAAATAATCTGAAAGACGACTGTCAAATAACGGAACTCTGTCGATAATTCCATCCGCGTTGATGTCCGCATAAATATAAAGTAATTGCTGACTGACATTTAAAAACTTTGATGATCCGGCGATACGGCTCATACTTAAGGTGTCTTGGCTGCAATACGTGGCTCCTGTCGAGTCAACAGCACATGTTGACATATTAACACCACTTCCAGGTTTTCCAACCAACCGAGCATAGACTGAATAGGCGGTTGTTCCAGAATTTGTCGGATCAGGATTTGGCAATGAAAATGCGGCTTCGCCATCAGTACCATTACCGTCGATCACATTAAATGCACCCTCTTGTAGTAAAATTTTAGATTTTCCACCGATAGGCATAAATATAGAATGTCGATTGCTATCCGTTAAACTAGATGTTTTTGATGGAACGCCAATCACTTGCAGATTGTAACAGCCACCGTTAATGGCACCATTTCCTGCAAAAACTTTAGCGGCAGTTAATATCGAAAACGTAGCTATAGACAGTCGTAACACTGTTTTATTCATAATCATCCCCCCCAGGATTGTTTTTTTAATGAGTTCTAAGAATTATAAAAGCAAGTGCGGGGCCAAATTCAAAAATGTTTAATTTAAGCAAATACGAATAGTTATAGCTTTGTATATCACCTAAGTGGTGCAGATAAATTTGACAGTGTCTAATATATATTAGACACTGTTTTAAATTGATTCAGCCAATACTTGCTAATGCCGCCGGCCCGTAGGCCTTTAATAGCTCTTCGCGCAAATACTGATGTTCTTTACGTCGCAGATCAGGGTCATTTTTTAATATTTCAAAAGCTTCATCACGTGCCAATTTTAATAAATCAAAATCACGCACTAAATTTGCCATTTTAAAACCCGGAAGGCCTGATTGTTTTGACCCCATAAATTCACCGGGGCCTCTGATTTCTAGATCAAATTCAGCGACTTTGAACCCGTCATTCGTTTTCTCCATAAATTCAATACGCTGGCGGGTTTCGGGGCTCATCGCATAACCCATAATCATCACGCAGTACGATTTATATTCACCACGTCCGACGCGACCACGTAACTGATGAAGCTGCGACAAACCAAAACGCTCACTGTGTTCAATCATCATCAAATTGGCATTGGGAACGTCAACTCCGACCTCGATCACAGTTGTTGAAACCAGAATATCAATTTGACCGTCTCGAAATTGATTCATGATTTCATCTTTTTCGATTGATTTCATTCGTCCATGCAACAAACCAAAACGAACTTGCGAAAATTGATTTTTTAATTTTTCATATTCATCAGTAGCGTTTTTAAGATCTATCTTTTCACTTTCTTCAACCAAAGGATAAACCACATAGGCTTGACGACCTTTTTCAATTTGTTCAATCATAAATTTTACGGCTTGTGCCCGTTTAGTTTCTGTAATCACACGCGTTTGTATTGGAATTCTATTTTTTGGCATTTCATCTATTATTGAAACATCCAAATCCCCATAAACTGTCATTGCTAAAGTTCTAGGAATTGGCGTCGCTGTCATGATTAAAAAATGTGGTGATTGCTTTATATTTTGGCCCTTGTTTTTTAAAAGCCCGCGTTGATGAACCCCGAATCTGTGTTGCTCGTCAACAATAACAAGACCTAAGTTTTTGAATTGAACCCAGTCTTCGATCAAGGCATGTGTTCCGATTAATAAATGAATGTCACCTGAAATTAATTTCTCTGATAATTCTTTACGGTCTTTGGTTTTTGTCTTACCCGTCAAAAGACCTACGACAATTCCTAAGCTGGCTAAAATTTTTTGAGCATTTTTAAAATGCTGCTCGGCCAGAATCTCAGTAGGGGCCATTAAACATGACTGATAACCGCTTTCAAAGGCCTCTGCTATCGCCAAGAAGCTGACTAAGGTTTTACCAGACCCCACATCCCCCTGAACCAATCTGTTCATAGGTTTACTAGATCTAAAATCAGATTTAATTTCGGCGAAAGATTTTTTTTGAGCGTTGGTTAATTCAAAAGGTAATGCTTTTTCAAGTGCGCGAGCCAAAATACCTTTGTTTTCGATCAACAAACCCTTTTCTTTTTTTAAGCCTGACTTTTTAGAGGCCAAATAGATCTCTAACCAAAAAAATTCTTCAAATATAATTCTTATGTGAGCTTTTGATTTTAAAACATGATAATCATTGGCAAATTCAATATCAGGGAAGTGAACTTTGTAAAGGGCTTCTGCCCTGGGAATCAGATTCAATTTTTGCATCAAACCGAGCGGCAACCTTTCCGGAGGAAATTCTTTGAGTTGCTCAAAAGCTGATTCGATCAATTTGTGAATTTTTTGCGAAGCAATCCCTTCATTCTCGACATAAATGGGAATTAATAAGTCTTGGGTTTCTGCTTCGGATTCAATATCCTTTATTTCAGGGTGATGAAATTCAAGTCGTCCGCGATAATTTGTGACTTTACCAACGACGCGAATTTCTTGGAAAGGTTTAAATCTTTCAAAGTAACCCTTATATGGCGTTCGAAAAAATTTACAGCGAATTTGTGCGGATGAATCCTGAATTAAAATATCATAAATCTTTCGCGTACTTCGCCCCATACTGTAGCTAGAAACATTAACAATCGATGCTTTAAGACTGACAACGTCGTCCTCTTTAAGAGTTGCAATGTGACGTGCGGCCCTGCGATCCTCATAGGCTCTGGGGTAATTTTCAAAGAAATCACCAACAGTTTTTATGCCATTCTTAGAAAAGACTGAGGCTAATTTAGGGCCAATGCCTTTGACAAATTGCAATTCAGTTTCTAGACGTAAGTTTTGTTTTAGGGGGGATTCACTCATGCAAATGTATTTTGTCTCCGATACGAAATTGATGTCAACAACAGGATTTTTTAGAATACGATTAACAACCCTTAGAGCCAATGAAGCTTCACCATTTCAAATTTATATTTATCTTGACCAAAAAATGGTTGCCTATTTAAATCAAGACCAAAAACTAACAGCTGAAAAAATTTCTACTCTGCATTTTAAAGACACAGGTGAATCATTTTTTGTTGCAGATGCAGACAAACAACTGTACCGCGATTACGTTAAAGAATCGATGAATTCAAATTTGATTCATAATGATCAGAAGGCCACTATCCTGCGTGAAAGCTCGATGTCAATTTTAGAAGATTTATATGAAAATCCAGATGTTGCCAAAGCCCTTGAAGACTCAAAACCGATTATCACAGATTTATTAAAATTTATGGAAGAAGCCCCTGAATCTATTGGTAATCTGATTAGCCTTTCAGGTCATGATTTCTATACTTATAATCACTCTTTCGACGTTAGTATTTATTCATTAGGTCTTGGGCAGGCGTTGGGCTTTGATCAAAAAACTTTGGAAGAACTAGGTCAAAGTTCGCTATTTCATGATATCGGTAAACGCATGATCGATTTAAGTATTCTGTGTAAAAAAGGCGCCCTTGATGAAAATGAATGGGTGCAGATGCGCCAACATCCACAATTCGGTTTAAAAATATTAAATGAACATAAAAGTATTTCTGCTGCCATCAAAGCCTCGTGCTTTGAACACCATGAATCATGGTCTGGTGGGGGATATCCGCAAGACCTTTCGGGGCAAGAAATTCATCCGTTCGCGCGCATCATTGCCTTAACTGATACCTATGACGCGATGACAACGCAAAGGTCATATAATGTTCCTATGAGGCCATCTGAAGCCTTAACCATGATGAAAAATAAACTTGCGACCAGATTCGACCCCGAAATGCTCAAAGCCATGTATTCTGTTTTATTTAAAATGGATGCGGCTTGAATCAAGATTTTTTAAAATAAAATTTGAAATTTGAATATGTATTCTATATACTATGAATACATATTCAACAAAGGATCTTATGAAAACAAGTCTAATTATCGATGACAAAGTCTTCTTAGATGCAAAAAAAGAAGCCGATCAAAGTGGCTTATCAATTAGCGAAGTTATATCAAAATGGGCTTTGCTTGGTCGTGATTTTTGGAAAAAATCATTAAAAAATAAGCCTGTCAAAAAATTTCAGCCGCAAAAACTAGGACATTCAAAGATCGACCTAACCCAACGAAATACCTGGATGGACGCTCTTGATGATGGTGATTTATAATGACTTGTCTGGACACAAATATTTTAATTGAACTTTTAAATAGCAGCCTAGCTGAACACATTCACACAACAGAGGCACTTGAAAAGTTATCTGACGATCTTTGCGTAACTCAAACAAATATCGGCGAAGTCTTGCGATTATTGACTCATCAAAAAGTCTTTGCAAAGCCATTAAAAATAAATTCAGCGGTTAAGCTTCTGAGTGATTTTATTGATTCAAAAAATGTTCGAATTCTTGAAGACGATCCAGACTGGTGGCGCGCCCTGCCCGCTTTAGAAAAGGAAGTTCAAAATTTATCTGGAAATCATGTCTTTGATGCTAAAATTGCCGTTTGCTTGCAATCAAATGGAATAAAGCGGATCTGGAGCAAAGATGCTGATTTTAGAAAATACACATTTCTGAAGTCGATCAAGTTTTTTAAGAAATAAAGTTGCCATAGGTTTACCCTCAGATCAAATCCTAGGTCGTTGGAATGCGATTTCAATTGATCAAAGCCACTCATTTAAATCTAAAATCAAAATTTATTTTTTCTCAAATTTTTTCCCAAAAAGAGATATACCCAAATATGTCTCTTTTTTTTGAGTTGAACAGTATCCGCAGCCTGTAATCGATATATACGATTTCAAACGGAATTAACTTTGCATTATAAATCCTTAAATATCCAAAGGATCACCCATGCTTATAAAAACTGTACTCTTGTTAGTTTCACTATCACTGACTTTGCATGCGCAAACACAACCACAAGGAAAGGTTTCATTGCAACAGGCGATACAGACAGCAATCGATAAAAACTTAAGAAGCAAATCAAATACACTACGTCTTGAAGGTGCCGCTGAACATTTAAAGGCTCAGAAACAATCCGCCTATTTGCCGACAGTATCAACGGGCTATTCACAAGATTTAAAATCACCACATTCACGAGCGCTATCTACAACTATCAGCATGAATTTATTTAATGGATTTGCCGATTATTATGCAATCAAAGCTGGAGAATGCAATTACAAACGCACCGAAGCCAGTTATAAATCAACAAATGCATTCCAGCAAAATACCACCGGGCAAATTATCGGATCTGTAACAAATAATTATATTCACTTAGTTAGCATCAGACAAAATCAAAATATGAATAAAACAACTGTCGATAGATTAAATGCAATTTTGCCATTTTCAAAAAATAATACTCAACAAGGAAAAATCGAAAGACAAATCAATTTATTTCTAATTTCAATGCAAGAATCAAAATCAGAACTGCAAGTTGCAGAAAGAAATTATGCATACATTGTCAATTCAGAGGCACCATCACAGACAGATTCTTTTAATGAAATTATCGAAAAAGCAAATATCCCAGAAACTGCAAAGCAAGCTTTTGAAATCAGCTTAATCAAAAGCCCCGAAATTTTAGAAGCAAAGCTGTCATTAGAATGTGATCAATTATCAAGAAAAGTAGATCGCGCACGACTGTATTCAGCCCAAATAGATGTCAGCGCAACACGCAGTACAGATTTCAACAGTCCTGCAAAAAATTCAACATCAGCAAATTTAACGGTCAGAATTCCATTCGATCTGTCACGGATAACAAACTACAATGCCGGAGATAAAAATATTCAAGCCACGCAACTTGATTTAGAAGACACAATCAAAAAAACTGAACTGGATTTAACAAACAGTTATGACAGTTTAATTAGTACAATGAGCAGCGCCTCTGCTCGCGATGCTTTATATAACTCAAACGAAATTGAAATTTCATCAAAGCTGTCGAACTTAAGCCCCTTGAGCGAAATAGAAATGAATGATTTAATCGATAATGTAACTTCTCAAAATCAGCAATTTCAAACGAACAATTATCTAAAACGACAAATCATCGACATCAAATACAATATCCAAAGAAACATCGGCACACTGTTCGAATCAAATCGGCTATTTATACCAATTAACTAAACCCAAAAAAAGGAGAATATATGAAAAAATTATTTATACTGGGCCTGGTTACTACGATATCCACATTAACTATGGCGACAACTAAAGATCGTATGAATTGCACTGCCGTCAGTGAAAGAGGTAGCATTCGAAAATTATTAGTACAAATAGATGACCAAAAGCCTTTCGGTAAAAATATGATCGCAACATCGACAATATCATTTTTTGGTGAAGAAACCACTGTTGTTGATTCAGGCCTTGGTTTTGATTCAGTACCTTCGGGCAGTCGAATGAAAATTTATGAAGACACCGAGAACCGAATTTATCTGTTTGAAACAACCTATGGTGGAAATTTTCAAGGCGTCGGAGCAAAATATAAACAAGCACTTCTTATTGAAAATAAATCGACATCACCTGGCATTAATTTGAACTCGTCAATTGAGTTTTTAGATTGTATTAAATAATTAGTGACAATTTTTTTCAGACCAGCCCACGAAGCAAGTGGGTGCTTTTTTTAAAATAAATTCGTTTTGGTATTCTGCGCTTGATTTTAAAACCCACGGCGATTGTTTTTCTGGGTCGTTAAATCTGCCACTTCTGATTTTTTTAATCTCTTCCAATGAAAAAAGCTGTACATCGGTGACTTCAAGATAACTTAACAACCATTTCCATTTTTTATTATTCACCGAATTTTTAGTATCACCGATAAGATATATTTTAAGATTTGGACTTATACCCTTATGTGCTAATCGTTCGATAGTCTGATTTAAGTCAGGGTCAAGAATGCGTTTTTGATTAGATGTTTTGGCCAAAGGATTTTTTAAAATTAGAAAGTCTTCAATTAATAAATTTTGTGATCCTTCGAAATGAAAAGAAGCATAATTCAAATCACTGCGTGTATCAAATAAGACAATATTTTTATCAAAGACGTCGACACTTTGTTCGATTACTTTTGTGGGTGCTGGCTGGCATCCACAAAAAAATAAAATCAAAAGAAAAAAACAATTATGTTTCACAAACGTCTATTTCTGAATCTTCATCGTAGGGAAAAATATAATATCTCGGATACTTGGCCTATCCGTTAACAGCATCACAATGCGCTCGATGCCAATACCCACACCGCCCGTTGGTGGCATTCCGGTTTCGATGGCGTGTAAAAAGTCTTCATCCATAGGATGTGCTTCTTCATCGTGGCCCCGTTTTGACTCTTGATCTTTAAGTCTTGCACGCTGCTCTTCGGGGTCATTTAATTCTGAATATGAATTTCCAATTTCCATACAGGCTATGAACGGTTCAAAGCGTTCAACCAACTTTGGATTACTCCTGTGAATCTTCGTCAACGGTGAGATATCTAATGGATGATCCAACACAATTGTTGGTTGCCACAAATGTGGCTCTGCCGCGAGTTCAAAAACCTTCATTTGTTTTTCGCCAGTTGTTAAATTTTCAATTTTTATGGGTTTTCCACTATTGGTTTTTAAATATTGATCTAATGCAGGTACATCATCTGGATTAATTTTTGCATATTCTATAATTCCATCCATCACGGTCAGACGACGCCAAGGTGGTGCAAAATTAATTTCTTTGTCTTGGTATTTAATGACCATTGACCCTGTGATTTCTAAACAAACACTTGATACTAAGTCTTCGAATTGTTTCATCTGATAATTATAGTCTGTATAGGCTTCGTAAAATTCAAGCATCGTAAATTCAGGATTATGTGTGCGATCAATGCCTTCGTTTCTAAAATTTTTACCGATTTCATAAACTTTCTCGAACCCGCCAACAATTAAACGTTTTAAATATAATTCAGGCGAAATTTTCATATATAGTTTCATATCAAGCGCACGGTGATGCGTTGTGAACGGATGTGCCGCTGCGCCCCCGTAGATCGGCTGCAATACCGGAGTTTCGACTTCCATAAAACCACGTTGATCTAAAAAATTTTTAATGGCTTTGATAATTTTTCCGCGAATCACAAAAACTTTACGTGATTCGGGATCTGAAATTAAATCCAGATGACGGTGTCGATATTTAATTTCAACATCTTGAATGCCGTGAAATTTTTCAGGCAGGGGCTCAAGTGTTTTTGTTAGAATTTGAAACTTCTGAACATACAGGCTTAATTCGCCTTTTTGAGATTTAAAAATATAGCCTTCAAGTCCTACGATGTCACCCAAATCAACCAGTTCAAAACTGATTCTATCATTTTGGGTTTGTTCTTCGATTTTAATATAACATTGTAACGAACCTGATTGATCTTGAACATTAAAAAAACTGGCTTTACCCATTTCACGTTTAGTCATCAATCTTCCGCCGATGCGAAAATTTGTTTCAATTCTTTTTTCGCCGGCTGCAAGATCAGAATAATCTTTTATTAATTTTTCAATCTGCACATTTTGATCAAACGTATACGGGTAAGGGTTAATTCCTTTTTCTTTTAAAGCGTGCAGTTTTTTTCTTTTTTCAGCTTTGATCGGATTATCAAAAATTTCAGACATTATAAACTTTTCCCAGCAAATGCTTCCATCACATTTTTTAATAATTCAATGGCTTCTTTTTTTGGCCGTTGGAAAGCATTTCGACCCATGATACTGCCGAAGGCTCCGCCTTGCGCTAATTGTTGAACTTCTGCCAACAGTGCGGGTGTATCTTTTGCTTCGCCGCCAGAAAAAATCACAATACGTTTTCCGTTGTAACAGCTTTGAACAACGTGACGAATGCGATCAGATAATTTTTCAATACGTATATTTTGCGAATCGTAAACTTTTTTGGCCTCGGCCTGTTCAATAAACGCTGTTGGTGGTTTGACCTTAATAATATTTGCACCCAACTGCGCAGCAATGTGCGCCGAATACGCGATCACATCAATGCCTGTTTCACCGTCTTTAGAGATTTGTTCACCGCGAGCATAAGCCCAAATAACAACAGCCAAACCGGCTTTTTTTGCCTGACGAGAAGCCTCGGCAATTTCTTCGTACATTTGCTTTCTGTGTGCAGATCCTGGATAAATCGTAAAACCGATTCCAGCACATCCTAATCGTAATGCATCATCCACATTTGATGTTAATGCTGAAATCGGAGATTTTGAATTGTACAACACATCTGAATTATTTATTTTTAAAATCAAAGGAATTTCACCTGCATAGTCACGCGCACACAATTCAAGTGCACCTAATGGTGCTGCATAGGCATTGCAACCTGACTCAATGGCTAAATCAAAATGATAACTGGGGTCATATCCATCTGGATTTTTAGCAAACGTACGTGCTGGGCCGTGTTCAAAACCTTGATCAACTGGTAAAATCACAAGTTTTCCAGAGCCCGCAAGCTTACCATGGTTCATCATGCGTGCCATATTCGTTAAAACACCAACGTTTTCAGCTCCATACCAACTTAAAATTTCACGTACTCGTGGGGTCATTATTTGTCTCCTGTTTAATTAGAAGCTCTAAATTACTCTGTCTCTGTTATGGCATCAAGATCAGATTAAAAAATTGATCTTTTTTAACACGACTGATAAGGTGCCAACTATGAATGTAACTTTTGAAACAACGCCGAATCCTGCCACAATGAAATTTGTTTTTTCTGGTCGCATTTCTGATCAGAGCGCTGATTTTCCGACAGTTGAAACAACTGACCGATCACCCTTGGCTGCTAAAATATTTGGCTTCCCATGGGTTTCTGCAGTATTTTTAGGCGAAAATTTTGTAACAATCACAAAGCAAGATTGGGTCGAATGGAGTGTTCTTTCAAAACCACTTTCTGGTCTGCTGGCCGAACACGTATCAAGTGGACAACCTGTCCTTTTAAATTTAGTAGCCGCGAATAATGAAACCAAAAATGATACACCTATCGTAAAACAAATTAAGCGGCTTTTAGAATCTGAAATAAAACCAGTCGTTGCCCTTGATGGCGGCGATATCCTATTTGTCAGTTATGAAAATAATATTTTAAGTCTTAAAATGGTCGGCGCTTGCGCTGGCTGCCCCAGCTCGCAAGCAACTTTGAAAGATGGCATCGAGGTTCGCATGAAACAAGCGATTCCTGAGATTTTAGAAGTTATTGCAGTTTAGGAAGCTTTTGAACTTCGGCCCAAGTACAGTCATCTTTTTCACAGTTTCTCAGTCTTGAACATTTTCCGTCAGGCTCAATATTCGATTCACCACGAACTAATATTCCAGAGAGTTCATATTTTTCATTGTAAACACCAGATCCAGATAATCCGGGGTAAGAATTCATGTGTACCTTAATAAACGGAGCTGATTTGTTTTCAGCATTTATTTTTTTGTCTGATTCGTCTAAAAAACCACCCAAATATTTCATAGGCAAACCCAATGGATGTCCGACCGAAACTACACGATCACTAATTATATTTTTAAAATTGTATTCGACAGGTTCGCGATCAACGACATCACGATCTAATTCAATAATCGCGTAATCAATCAATTGTTGTTGTGGCAGGGGCTTTGACCAAGCAATTATTTTTTTACATTTATACATTTCGCCTGTTTGAAATTTTATTCTTTGGATGTCTTTATTTTCAAAGAAATCAAAGCCAACTCGAATGCTTTTACAGTCAGGCAAATTTCTGATACAGTGCCCAGCTGTTAAAATTTGATTTTTTGAAATCAATGTCCCGCTACAATATGAAAATAATTTTTGTTGTAAAAATTGGTTGTTAGAACAAAAATTGTAACCATCACCCAAAGTCAATTGCTGTTCAAACGAGATATCATCGGTTCTTAGTAATGCGGCTGTTGCAGAAAAAATTTTCTGTAACTTTAAATTGACTGGTAAATTAACCGACGATTGATCAATAGCAACATCTTTCATTTCATATTCAGATGAATACCCAACCCGTGATAAACCCATTAAAATAATTACAAATGACACCTTTAAAAACATATTAATTCGTTTTTACGCCTTCGATTTCGTTCTGAATGGCTTTCATTTCATCATATTTTTTATTGTATTCATTTCTATCAAGCGCACCGAATTCTAAGATCCCTTTAGCAACAATCATCAAGTCTGACCATTGACTGGTTTTTTTCGTCATCATACATTGCAATACAAAATAATTTTCTTTATCGGCTCGGTACACAGTGTTTTGTTCAATGACTTCAGAATATTTATCTGGTCCCATTATTTTACTAACTCGCAAATAAACTTTTGAAATATCGATGTTTTTTGTTATTTCTGACACAATACATGTTGTTCGTTCTTTGCCTGTCTTAATTAATTCAATTGATTCGTCTTCTTTAATTAACAACCCACTAGCTAGCGCTTTTCGATCCTCAGTTGCACTGGCTTTCATCAGTGCATCTAAGTTTTTAATTTTGACTGCATTCAAAGTTCTATTTTCAGTTCTTTGGTTTACAAATTTTTCAACATTGTATTTTTGTTTATCTATATTTAAAACATCAAAGTATTCTGAAAAATTAATGGCCAATTGTTCAATATAAAAATTATTTGTTGTATGCATACAATTTAATACTGATTTTTTGTCCTCTGAATTTATAGTCATTTTAGATTCGTAAATATCAAATTCTTTGTTTTTTAATTCTCGTGACATATCTACAATTGACACTGATTTTCCGC